>CAKTSW010000218.1 GCA_934613165.1 uncultured Ellagibacter sp. | reverse complement strand
GGTGGGCTCGCTTCGCTCCATCAGCATCGGCGGCTTGGGCGACACGACCACCATGGACAACGGCAAGGCCGACGACGTGCTTTCCATCAGCCGCTGCTACGCCACCAAGGCGGCTTCGGTCGAAGGGCTCCATGCAGGCGGCGGCATCGTGGGCGCAGCGGGCAGCTACACCACCGTCACCGAATGCTACAACCAGGGCAGCGTGCAGGTGAACCGCTGGAACAAGCCTTCCGGCGGCGGCATCGCCGGCCAGACGCACGCGGTCATCTCGTACTGCTACAACACCGGCGAAGTCACCACGAAGACGGGCGGCGGCTACTACGTCGCCGGCATCGCGGGCATGGTGCTCTTCTACAAGGAGGCGGACGGCACGCCGAACACCCCCACGCCCGAGGTGTACGGCTGCTACAACTCCGGCAAGGTGAACGCGCTGCAGGGCATGAAGAGCGGCGGTATCGTGGGCCAGAACGACGGCTATATCCATGACTGCCTGCTCTTGAAGGGCACCGTCATCGACGGCGACGAAATCTACCAGGTGGACGACGGAAGCTCCGGCACCGTTTCCAACTGCAAATCCGTGAGCACCGCTGACTTGAAGTCGACGACGTCGGTCGCGGCGCTGAACCTGCTCCGAAACAAGGACGGCTGGGGCAACCACTTCATCGCCGGCGAAACCGCCAACAACGGATACCCCCAGCTCAAGACGTTCGCGAACGACCGCACCACCACCAAGCTCGCCAACGTCACCGCAAACTGCACCACGCCTGCCTCCTACACCGGCGGCGACGCTGTGCCGGGGCTTAAGGTGGTCATGAACGGCAAGGAGCTTACGCAGAATGCCGACTACTACGTGGTGCCGCAGAAGGGGGCCGTGAACCTCGGCGGCAACTACCGCGCCTCGATCGTGGGCATCGGCGATTATTCCGGCGAGCTTCAAAGCGTGTGCAGCTACACCATCGCGAAGGGCGACCTTTCCACCTGCTCGGTTTCCATCAAGGCGCAGACCTTCGACTACGCGACGAAGAAGCTTTCCGCCGACGACATCTCGGTGACCGATTCCATGGGCAACACCCTGCCGTCGACGTGGTTCACCTTCAAGTTCCAAACCTGCACCTACGACAGCTCGAAGAACGGCAACAAGTACCCCGAGTACAACGGCCGCACGCTGAACACCCGCTACGCGAGTTCCGACATCAAGAACGCGCCCAACCTCACGCTCACCGACCCGCGCTGGTCGGAAGGCGTCGTGCACTACGGCTACTACCCCGTCGACATCACCGCCACCTCGTCGTCGCCTTACACCGGCACCGTGACGGGCGTCTTCAAGGTGACGCCGGCGAGCCTTATGAAATCGACGGCGTCGACCACCGAAAACGACATCGACATCGAGGGCATGACCTGGAACGGGACCACCTATTCCTGGAACGACGACGCCTCCGCGTTCGAGAACGGCGCGCCCGTGATCGAGTACACCGGGTCGGAAATCAAACCGACCGTGCCGACCATCACCTACAAGGGAAAGAAACTCGTCGAAGGCCAGGACTACATGGTCATCTACGGCAACCCCAATTCCGACACCGACGCCTCCTCGAACGCGAGCGCCAACGTGGGATCGGCCGACACGAACACCGTCGCGTGCGCCACGGTGCGCTTCATCGGTGGCGGGCACCCCTCCGACTTCACGAACTTCGTGAACATGTACTTCGTGATCCACGGGCCCAACGCCGAGGCGGCGAAGAGCATCGAGAGCTGCACCATCGTGGCGAACAACCAGGCCTACACCGGCAAGGACATTACGCCCGTGAAGGTGTACGCGCCCGACGGGACCGAGCTTAAGGGCGAGAACTACCACGTCGAGTACAAGAACAACACCAAAATCGGGACGGCGACGTTCACCGTCCGCGGCACGCGCGAGTACGCAGGCACCGTGACCGGCAGCTTCACCATCTACGACAAGGCCGACGCTCTCGGCTACGACGACGTGGACCCGACGGCCTGGTACGTGAAGGACGGCACGCTCAAGTTCTGCAAGGAATCGGGGCTCATCAAGGGCATCAATGACACGACGTTCCTCCCCTACGGCGAGCTCACCCGCGCGCAACTTGCCACGATTCTTTGGCGCTTCGCCGACTCGAAGGCCGCCGCAGCGAACGACCCGGAAACGGCCGTGAACGAGACGGGCATAGCGGACGTGGCGAGCCACCAGTGGTACACCAACGCCGTGAACTGGGCGTTCAAGAACGGCATCATCACCGGCTACAAGAACGACGACGGCTCGATCAGGGCGTTCGGCCCCGACGACCCCGTAACCCGCGAGCAGGTCTGCGTCATCTTGCGCAACTACGCGAAGAGCCAGAACAAGGCCGACGTGGACGCGAGCACCGACATGTCTAAGCTTGACGCCATGCCCGACGCCGCAAACGTGAGCACGTGGGCGCGCGAGGGCGTCGCCTGGGCGCTCGGCCAGGGCGCCATCAGCGGCGTCGACAACAACGGCACGCGCTACGTCGACCCCACGCGCAGCATCTACCGTTGCGAGATGGGCGCGATCATGAAGAACTGCACGTCGGACAACGACATCATCATGCCGCCGACCGTGACCTTGCAAGAAGAGCAAGAAGAGCCTGCAGTCGCTCCCGCCACGGACGATATGGCAGCCGCCGCAGGCTCGCAGGCACCCGTAAGCGGTGCGCCCGCAAGCGCCGCCGCGCCCGAAGCCGCAGCCGATGACGCGGCCGCCGAAGGCGCAAGCGCCCCTGAGCCGGCAGCAGCCACCCCCGATCCCAAGGAAGACTAAACCATGCTCGAAATCGCACAAGCACTCTACCTCACCGACATCCTGCATGCGGTGGCCCAGGGCCTTTTGGCGCCGGTCATCATCTTGCTGCTCGCGTTCATCGTCTACGCCGTCTTCCTTATCGGGAGCATCGTCGTCGAGGCGGTAACCGAGCGCCGGGACTTCAAGATCACCATCCCCAAGTTCCTCACCTCCATCGCCTGCGCGAAGGAAGAGGATTTAGCCGACGTCGTCATCGACTCGGGCCTTCTGCGCCGCCAGAAGGTGTCGTTGCTCACGCTGTGGAGCTATCGCGCCCTGCCCACCGAAGCGCTCGAGACGTTGGCGAAGCGCCTGCTCGCCGTGCAGGAACTGCGCTACAACCGCATCACCGGGCGCACCGACGCCGTGGTGAGGCTCGCTCCCATGGTGGGCCTCATGGGCACGCTCATCCCGCTCGGCCCCGGCATCGTCGCCTTGGGCCAGGGCCAGACCGACGTGCTCGCCTCCTCGATCGGCGTCGCCTTCGACACCACGGTCGCCGGCCTCATCACCGCGGGCGTGGCCTACGTGGTCTCGCGCATCCGCGGCAACTGGTACGAGAACTACATGGGGGCGCTCGAAGCCGCCATGTGCACCATGCTGGAAAAGATCGAGAACGAGCGCGCCCGCGGCGAAATCGAAACGCTCGGCGACGGCAGCGACATCGAGGCCATCGTCGCCCGCGCCGAACGCGAGATGCGCGGCAAGGGAATCTCGCTCAAGGAGCTCGTCGGCGCCGCGGGCGAGGAGCCCAAGAAGCCTGCAAGCGCTCCTAAGGAGGGCAAATAGCCATGGCTTTGAACCTTCGCGGGGGCAGCGGGCTTCGCGGCTCGCGGCTTTCGCAGAAAGAAGACGCGGACCCCATGGCGTCGGTCGCCAACATCGCCGACATCATGCTCGTGTTCGCATGCGGCCTCATG
>CAKTSW010000217.1 GCA_934613165.1 uncultured Ellagibacter sp. | reverse complement strand
AATTCCGCGAGAACTCCTACCAGGCCATGCTCTTCGCGTCGCTCGTCGCCATCGTGCTCGCCTCGTGCATCGGCTTTCTGTTCGCGCGCAACTTGGTCGCGCCCATCAACCGCATGACGAAGACGGCGCGCGCCATCAAGGAAGGCGACCTCTCGGCGCGAACCGACCTTCACGGCGACGACGAGATCGCGCGTTTGGGCGAGACCTTCGACGAGATGGCGGAATCGGTCGAGAAGGATCGCGAGCTCGAGCGCCGGCTCACCACCGACGTCGCGCACGAGCTGCGCACGCCGCTCATGGCCATCCAGTCCACGGTCGAGGCGATGGTCGACGGTGTCTTCGAGGCCGACGAGGAACGCCTCGAAACGGTGAACTCCGAGGTCCAGCGCTTAAGCCGCCTGGTCGACGCGCTGCTCAAGCTCTCGCGCCTGGAAAGCCGCACCACCCCCATGAAGGAGGAAGTGGTCGATGTCGGCGAGCTCATCCAGGGCATCGTCGCCACCCACGAGGCGTTCGTCGCCGATGCGGGCCTCACCTTCGAGTACCGCGCGGAAAAGAACGTGCTCGTCGTGGGCGACCCCGACATGATCCGTCAGGCAACGGCCAACCTCATCTCGAACGCGGTCCGCTACACGCCCGAGGGCGGGCATGTGTCGGTCACTGTGTCGAAAGGCGACATCATGGCGTCCATCGCCGTGAAGGATACGGGCATCGGCCTTACCCCCGAAGAGGCGAAGATGGTGTTCTCCCGTTTCTGGCGTGCCGACGCGGGGCGCAACCGCGCAAGCGGCGGGCTCGGCGTTGGGCTTGCCGTCGTGAAGGAGATCGTCGACCGCCACGGCGGATGGGTGCAGGTGGAAGGCAAGAAGGGCGAAGGCGCCTGCTTCACGCTCCACTTCCCGCTCTACGACGAGGAACGCACCCGCATCAACGACAAGCGCCAGCAGCAAAAGCAGCGCCAGCAGCAGAAACAGCAGCAGCGCCAGCAGTTTTTGTCGGGAGCGCGCGCATCGAAGTCTTCTGACGGAAAAAACGGCGCCGCGGGGCGCAAAAAGTAACCTAAGTGCGCGATAATGAAGCGCACTGCGAAGCGAGGCGCGAGGCGGTGTGGGGTCATGCCCTCGCCGCCTCGCGTTGTGACGAGGTTTTGAAAGGACCTGAAGAACATGAGCGTGATCGACATCAAGCCCGACGCACAAGGCAAAGTACGCGATCTGTACGATTTGGGGGACCGCCTGCTCGTCGTGGCGTCCGACCGTATCTCCGCCTTCGATTACATCCTGGAAGACGAGATCCCGCACAAGGGCCAGGTCCTCACGCAGCTGTCGTGCTTCTGGTTCAAGCTGCTCGACGGCGTCATCGAGAACCATCTCATCTCCGCCGACGTCGCCGACCTGCCTGAGAAGTTCAAGCCCTACGCCGATGCGCTCGAGGGCCGGTTCATGCTGGTCAAGAAGGCCGACATGTTCCCGATCGAATGCATCGTGCGCGGGTATCTCGCCGGCAGCGGGCTTAAGGAATACGAGAAACAGGGCACGGTGTGCGGCATCGAGCTCCCCGCCGGCCTCGTGAACTCCTCCAAACTCCCCGAGCCCATCTTCACCCCGTCCACGAAGGCCGAGATCGGCGACCACGACGAGAACATCAGCTTCGAGCGCTGCGCCGAGATCATCGGCGAAGCCGACGCTGCCGAGCTTCGCGACAAGGCCATCGCGGTCTACACCGCGGCCCGCGACCATGCGGCCTCGCGCGGCATCATCATCGCCGACACGAAATTCGAGTTCGGGCGCGTCGACGGCAAGATCATCCTCGCCGACGAAGTGCTCACTCCCGATTCCTCGCGCTTCTGGCCAGGCGACGAGTACGAGCCGGGCAAGAGCCAGTCGAGCTTCGACAAACAGTACGTGCGCGATTGGCTGACCGCGCACTGGGACAAGGAATCCGGCACCAAGCCGCCGCATCTTCCCGAAGACGTCATCAAGCGCACGACCGAGAAGTACATCGAGGCCTACGAGAAGATCACGGGCGAGAAATTCCCCTTCGCCTAAGAAGGGGCCCGCAAGCCGTCGGGTTTCCGAGTTTTAGAACCACCCATTAGAAAGAACGACTACATGACACAACGCAACTTCATGAACGAGCGCTACCAAGGCGACGAGCGCAAGGGCACCACGCGCCGAAGCGCGGCCTCTGCGAAGCCTAAGACGAAGGCGGCGGCTTCCGTCCATGTGCAGCCGACCACCAAGACGCCGCAGCAGAAGAAGGCCGAGGCCAAGGCGCGGCGCAAGCAGGAGCGCGCCAAGCAGAACGAGCTCGACCGCAAGTACTACAACCCGCCCACGAAGGAGTACAAGAACCTCCGTCGCGCATGGTGGGTCGTGCTCATCGCCGCGGTCGTCATGGTCGCCGTGTCATGGTTCGCCCGCAGCTGGGAACCGGTGTGGATTTCCTACGTGACGCTCGGTCTGTCGTACCTGCTGATCATCCTCGCGTTCTACATCGACTTCTCCAAGATCCGCAAGTGCCGCCGCAAGTACCAGGCCGAAATGGAGACGCGCCACACCAAGGAGGACCGCGCCGCCGAGAAGAAGGCCAAGGCCGCCGCTCGCGCCGCCGAGAAGAAGAAGGACGACGACGCCGCGAAGGTCGCCGAGGACCAGATCGCCAAGCCCAAGCGCGGCCTGTTCGGCAAGAAGAAGGCCACGTCCGCGAGCACAACCGAATCCGCAAGCAAATAACGAACGAACCAGCCGAGAAAGGAATTCCCCATGGTATCCCGCGTTTACGTGGAGAAAAAGCCCGGCTTCGACGTCGAGGCGAAAAGCCTCGCCCACGAGCTGCGCAGCATCCTGGGCATCGAGGGGCTCACGGGGCTTCGCCTGGTGAACCGCTACGACGTCGAAGGCATTTCCGAGGAACTCTTCAACGAATGCGTGCCCACGGTGTTCAGCGAGCCGCAGACCGACACGGTCTCGTTCAGCTTGCCGGAAGCGCCAGGAGCGCGTGTGTTCGCGGTTGAATTCCTTCCCGGCCAGTTCGACCAGCGCGCCGCGTCCGCAAGCGAATGCGTGCAGTTCATCAGCCAGGGCGAGCGCCCCGAGGTCCGCAGCGCGAAGGTGTACCTGCTTTCGGGCGACCTAACCGATGCCGACGTCGAGGCTGTGAAGCGCTACGTCATCAACCCGATCGAGGCGCGCGAGGCGTCTCTCGATGCGCGCGAGTCGCTCGCCATGGAGCATCCCACCCCGGGTGCGGTCGAAGTCATCGACGGGTTCTCCCAGCTCGACGACGCGGCACTCTCCGAATTCATCGAGAAGCGCGGCCTTGCGATGGATCTGGCCGACATCAAGTTCTGCCAGGAATACTTCGCGGGCGAGCATCGCGACCCCACGATCACCGAGATCAAGATGATCGACACCTACTGGTCCGACCACTGCCGCCACACCACCTTCGGCACCGAGCTCACCAACGTGCAGATCGACGACCCTCTCGTCAAGGAAACGTACGACCGCTATCTCGAACTTCGTCACGAGCTCGGGCGCGACGAGAAGCCCGTCTGCCTCATGGACATGGGCACGATCGGCGCGCGCTACCTCAAGGCGAAGGGCATCCTCACCGGCCTCGACGAGTCCGAGGAGATCAACGCATGCACGGTGAAGTGCAAGGTCGACGTTGACGGCCAAGACGAGGACTGGCTCTACCTCTTCAAGAACGAAACTCACAACCACCCGACCGAAATCGAGCCGTTCGGCGGCGCGGC
>CAKTSW010000216.1 GCA_934613165.1 uncultured Ellagibacter sp. | reverse complement strand
TGCGACTCGACGAGCGTGAAGCCGTCCTTGCGGCTTAGGTCCTCGACGTCGCGCGGCATCACGCCCGACTGCGCCTGACCGAGCACGACGATCGGACCGTGGTAGTCGTCGAGGATTTCCTCCCAAGAGTTCTTGCAGGTGAGCGTCGGGGAATACGCCTCGTACGCGAGGTTCCAGTTCCCCTTCTGCCAATCCATGTACGTTTGGGGAATGTCGGGGTACGCCAAGGACGTGAGGCTGATGTAGCCGATGTCCGACGAGATGACGAGCGGCGGCGTGCCATCGTTTTCCTCGGTCAAGCACTCGACGGTGTCGCGCATCTCCTCGAGGGGAACCTGGTTGTAAGAGCTGTAGTAGTCGCGCACGACAAGCGTCATGTTGCCGATCGACGTGGCGATGAGAATGGCGCACGCAGCCGCGACGAGGCCTCGACACCGCACGCGGGACAGAAGGAACGACGCCGCGAAGAGAAGAGGCCCGATCGCCACCCCAAGGTAGCGGTAGTACACGATGAGCGAATTCATGAGAATCGAGGCGCCGAACGAGATGAGGAACACGCCCAGGTAGATTGCAAGCGCGCAGAGAAGCGGCATGACCGCGTCGCTCGCAAGCCACGAGAGCGCACGGCGCGCAAGGCCCCGAAGACCCGACACGGCCGGGGCGGCGGGGGCGGCAAACGAGCTGCAGACGCCGCCGTCCGCCGCGCCTTCCGCAGACGCACCCGCCATCGCGACGCGAGAGCCGGCCGCAGAAGGCGCCGCCGCGCGCGCGGCACGACGGCGAACAAGCCGGAAAATCGCCCATGCGGCCCACACGATAAGCCACACGTAGGTAAGGGCGAGCATGACGTGGAAGAACCCTTGCGCAAGCTCGCCGTAGTTTCCCTTGAGTGCGAACGAGACGAAGCTCGTGAGGACAGGGTACGTCGCGAACTCGATGTAGGTCGTCGGGAACACGATGTTCGCCCAGTACGTGTTCGACACGACGCCGAGCTGGCCGGCGAGCACGGCAAGCCAGGGAACGTAGAGCGCCACCTGGGCCACAGCCCCCACCGCGAACACAGCGAGCGCCCGCGCACCGCGATGGCGGCATGCCCGCGACACAAGGAAGATAAGCAGAAGCAGGTTCACCATGAACGCCGAAAGCGCGCCGAAGTAATGGAGGTACGCGCAGGCCAGACTCGAGACGAAGAACGTCGCCCACCACGAAACGGGCACGCCGGCAAGGCGGCGCTTCCCCTCGGCGCGGGCGCGCACACGGCACACGCATTCGGTGCCCCCTTCGCGCAGGGAACATGCGATGCGCCACGCGGTGAGCGCGCAGAGCATCACACTGAACGTCGCCCACGAGTACATGCGGATTTCGGTTGCCATGACGGCGATGTAGGGCATGAACAGCACGAACAGCGTGAAGAGCACGCCGTGCTTCCACCCGAAATCGCGGCGCACGTGCGTGAGGCCGAGCGCCGCGAGCAGAACCGAACCCGCAACCGCGAACAGGCGGTACGCCAGGATGTTCTGCCCGAAAACGAGGTTCAACGCATGCAGCGCCCAGTAGAAGAGCACTGGATGCACGTCCCCCGACCCGATGCGCCATATCTCGGAGAAGGAGTGATTCGCTATGGCGACGGAATAGCTCTCGTCGAACCAGATATTCCCGTGGAAGGCTCCCACCAGCAGAAACGCCGTTCCCAACACAAGAACGGCCACATGAAACCAAAGCGACGAGACGACCGTCCGCACCCGCGTTGCGCACATCCGCGCCACAACATCCTCCTTGCAGCCAAAACCTTGCTACCATTAAAAGCCAGAGGGTACTAGTATTTCAACGGCAACAACTTATCTTCCATTAAGATAGCGGCTCGACCGCTGTTGCAGCGTGCGCCCAGAGGGGCGAGGAAGGGAGCGTTTGTGGCTCTTATCATCCATGCGGACGATTACGGCATCACCGCCGAGCAGGCGCGGGCGATCCTCGACCTTTCCGACGCATGCGGGGGCCACGGCGCGCTCTCGAGCGTGAGCATCTTCACGAACAGCCCCGCATTCGAAGAGTCCGCTGCCCTGATCAGGCCTTATATCGAAAGCGGCGCCATCACCGCCGGCGTCCACTTGAACGTCGTGGAAGGCCGCCCTGTGTCGCAGGCGCGCGACGTTCCCCTTCTCGTGAACGAGCGCGGCACGTTCGCCCATTCGTTCACCGGCTATCTTTCGGCCTCGTCGCTGCGGCTGCTCGACCGAGACGGGATGCGCGAGCAGCTCGCACGCGAGTTCCATGCGCAGATCGAGCGCTTCCTTACCGCATTCCCAAGCGAGCGCGACCACCTGCGCATCGACACCCACCAGCACACCCACATGGTGCCTCTCGTGCACGACGCGCTCGCCGCCGCGTGTCGCCGCGCCGACTGCCAGGTGTCGACTGCACGCATCCCCGTCGAGGCGTTGGGGCCGCATCTCTCGTCTTTCAAGCGAATGAACGCGATCCCGCCCATCAATCTGGTGAAGAACGCGCTTTTGGGTCTGCTCTCCGCGCACTGCCGCGAGGATCTGGAGGAAGGGTGCCGCATTCCCGAGTTCTCGGGAATCGTGCTGTCGGGGTGCATGCAGGAAACCACCCCCGACCTTCTCGCCGACCTGGAAGCGCACGCCGACGCAAACGGGCGCGACCTCGAGGTGTTGTTCCACCCTGTAAGCGTTCCGATCGAGCAATGCCTCGACCCCGAAAACGTACCGTTCGCTTCCGCATGCGCCTCCCCCGGCCGCGATGCCGAAGCCGCGCTTATCAGAAGCATGGGGAAGTAGGCTTCGGGGCGAGAAGGCCCGAGGGGTGCTGCGCCTTGACACCTAGCGGCAGGCGGCGAGTGGCGAGCGTCCATTCCGTGCTCGACGTTCGGCGTGCCCCGCGCTCGACGCGCGGCACGCGCCGTGTTCGGCACCCAGCGCCGAACAGCGCCTATGACGCCGAATCCCGCGGCAGGTTGCGCCTGCGGTTATTCGCCGAGCGCCTCGGCGGCTTCCATCCACTCTTCCTCGTGCGCCTCGATTTGCGCCTCGTATTCCCTGATTTCCTTTTGCAGGTCCCCGAGCTTCATGTAGTCGGACGGATCGACCTTCGTCATCTGGACATGCACGTCGGCGATCTTGCCCTTGAGCGTGTCGATCTTGCGCTCCGCCGACGACATGGCCTTGCGCAGGGCGCGCTGCTCGCCGCCCGAAAGCTTGGACTCGGCGGCCGCGCCCGCCGCCTGGGCATTCGCGGATTCGGGCGCCTGCGGCTTGCCCGCCTTCACCACTCCCCCGCGCGAGTCCTCCTCCGAACCCACAAGCTCGAGGTACTCGTCGACGCCACGCGGCAGATGGCGGATCTTGCCGCCTATGAGCGCGTATTGGTCGTCGGTCACGCGCTCCATGAGGTAACGGTCGTGCGTGACGAGCAGAAGCGTGCCCGGCCAGCCGTCGAGCAGGTCCTCGACCTGCGCGAGCATGTCGGTGTCGAGGTCGTTGCCCGGCTCGTCGAGAATGAGAACGTTCGGCTCGTCGAGCAGGATGAGCATGAGCGCGAGGCGTCGCTTCTGCCCGCCCGACAGGTCGCACACCGGTTCGTTGAGGTCGTCCTTCGTGAAGCCCAAACGTTCGAGCAGCTGCGCAGGGGTCGCTTCCTTGCCGTCGAGCATCACGCGGCGCGTGTAGCGCCCGATCACCGTGCGTACCCGGTCGTCGCCGAGTTTCACCAGGTTATCGAGGTGCTGCGACAGCATGGCGAACTTCACCGTCT
>CAKTSW010000215.1 GCA_934613165.1 uncultured Ellagibacter sp. | reverse complement strand
CTGCAGCGTGACGTCAGGGCGGAGCGCGAGGAGGTCGCCACGCGAGTCGAACAGCTTGAACGGCGTTCCGGGGATGTGCCCGCCCGCGCCCATGACGTCCATGATTTCGAGCGTCGGGGTCTCGACGGGCACGTAGCCGTTTTCCGCGAGCAGACGTTGCACCTGGTAGGATGCCGTTTCGCGACGAGCCGCCTCGTCTGCGAGCACATCGCGGAATCCCGATGGCGTGGTGAAGTTCAAAGCGTACCTTCTAACTGTTTCCAAGCGTTTCGTGCGTTGAGGAGGATTCGGGGCCCGTTCCGCCGAGCGCCCTTCCCTCAAAACGCTGAATACTTTACCACAGTAGAGTGATAAAGCAAGAAGTTATTTTGCGAGCGGAAACCTCCCGAACCGATTAACGCTTGGAGGGCATATACGGATAGAAGCGCGATTTCTGCCAGCAATGTTGAATTTAGGACAGATCGATTCGCGAAGATGCGTTTACTCGTAAAGCGACCTGGGGAAATGGGTTGCCGCTCGTCGGTTTCCGGCAGCGGCGGGCAAGGCGGAGCGGATGCCTTACCCTAAATTCGACATTGTTGGCAGAAACGCCCTCTTGTTCGATTTAAGACGCGCCCAGGGAAGCGCGAAACGTTGTGCTGCGAGGCTTCCTCACGCTTCCTCGATGATCATCGCGCGGAGGATGCCCGATGTGGCGTAGTCGCGCTTGCCCGCGCCGAGGCCCGTGCGCTTGATGACGAAACGTTCGGGCAAATCGGCCCTCGTACGCACGGCGGCTGCGATCGCGGCTCCCGTCGGGGTGACGAGCTCGCCTTTCACGTCGAGCACGCGCAGGGGAATCCCGCTCGTCGAAACGATGTTCGCGACTGCGGGGACGGGAACGGGCATGATGCCATGCTGGCAGCGAACGCTTCCCTCGCCCTCGCAGAGCTCGCGCATGACGACGTCGTCTATCCCCAGATCATCGAAGCAGACGGCGAAGGCGACGACGTCGACGATGGAGTCGATGGCCCCCACCTCGTGGAAATGCACCTCACTGCGCGGCACCCCGTGGGCCGCAGCCTCCGCGTCGGCGAGCACGTCGAAGACGCGGTGCGCGACGCTGCGCGCGCCGGGGGTGATCTCGGCCGCGTCGACGACGGCGAGCACGTCGGTCAGGCTGCGATGTTCGTGATGGTGCTCGTGGGCGTGGCCGTCGTGATCGTGCGCGTGCCCGGGCTCGTGCTCATGGTCGTGATCGTGACCGAGGTTGTGGGCGTGTGCGTCTTCGTGCGGATGCGCGTGGCCGTGGATGTGCTCGTGGGAATGCTCGTGCGCAGCAGCCTCATCGGGCGTTCCGTAAAGATACGCCATGTCGTGGTCGTGGTTTTCGTGTGCGGCGTCGAGCACCACGTCGAAATCGCACGCGTCGAGCCCCGACTTCTTCACGCGGCTGATGCGGATGGAAAACCCCTCGGCGGGCAAGCTCGCGAGCGCCGCGCGGAGCGTGCTCTCGTTCGCGCCCAGGTCGAGCAGCGCCGCGACCGACATGTCGCCGCTGATTCCCGCCGAGCATTCCAAATACAGCGTCTTTCCCATGGAGAAGCCCTTTCGCTAACGGCCGTCCGAGCCGTGGAGATGGTTGATGAGGCTTGCTTGGTAGGCGGCCCCAAAGCCGTTGTCGATGTTGACGACCGTAACGCCGCTTGCGCACGAGTTCAGCATGGCGAGCAGCGCCGTCACACCGCCGAACGACGCGCCGTAGCCGACCGAGGTTGGCACGGCGATGACCGGGCAGGAAACGAGCCCGCCGACCACGCTTGGGAGCGCACCCTCCATGCCGGCGACCGCGATGACGACCTGCGCACGGGAAAGCACGTCTTCGCAGGCCAGAAGCCTATGAATGCCCGCAACGCCCACGTCGTAGAGGCGTGCGACCTCGTTGCCCAGAAACTCGGCGGTGATTGCAGCCTCCTCGGCGACGGGAAGGTCGCTTGTGCCGGCCGCCGCCACCACGACGAGCCCGTCGCCGTCGGGCGCCGCGGGCAAGCCGCCCGTGTAGGCGAGGCGCGCCTCTTCGCGGTAAGTGAGCATGTCGGGGTCGTCCATGAGCGTTCGCAAGGTTTCGGCCTTTTCGGCGTCAAGGCGCGTGATGAGCGTGCGCGCTTGACCCGCGCGCTCAAGGGACGCGCAGATGCCGGCGATCTGCGCGGCGGTTTTGCCCGCGCCGTAGACGACTTCGCCCACCCCCTGCCTGCGCGCACGGTCGAAATCGGGGCGCGCGTAGCCGAGGTTCTCGCAGAGCGCGCTCACGAACGGTCACCCTTCGGGGCGAGCATCTGCTTCTCGTTTTCAAGGATGATGTCCTCGTAGTGGGCGATTTTGTAGTCGAGGCGGTCAAGTCCGGCCTGCAGCCCCTCGATCTTCTCGCGAATCGCGTCGCGCTGCTCGATGAGCAGGTCTTTTCGGGCGGAGATGGTCGAATCCCCCTCGTCGAACAGGTTCATATAGCGCACAAGCGCCTCGACCGAGACGCCCGCGCCGCGCATGCATTTCACAAACTCGACCGTGTTGCAGGCGGTTTCGTCGTAGTTGCGGATGCCGCTCGCATCGCGCGGCACGTGCCGCAGAAGCCCTACGCGCTCGTAATAGCGCAGGGTGTCGGCGGAAAGCCCGTAGCGTTCGCTCACTTCGGCGATCTTCATCGGCGCACCTCTCTTTCTGTCGGGGCAATTCAATCACCTAGAGTTTACTCCAAGTCAAGCAAAGGGACAAAAGAACGCCGGTGGAAATGCACGGGCGGAACGATGACTGCTCTTCGCATGTCGCGAACTCGCCGCCCTTGCACCAGGGGAAAACGAACGAAAGCCGCCCCGAAGAGCGGCTTTCGCGGTGCGGCGCTTTAGGCCGAGGAGCAGCGAGCTACTTCAGCCCTGCGTAATCGGTGTCGAGCGCGTCTTCGAGGTACTCCTTCACCGGCTCCTCGCCGAAGTCGGCCACCTCTTCCAAATGCCAGCACTCGGTCTTGGGAAGCCCGGGGATGCTGTCTGCGAGAAACACCGGGTCCTTGCCCTCCTTGCGCTGCCTCGTGTAGTCGTCGAGCGCGGCGAACGCCCACTTGCCGAGCAGCAAAATGGCGATGAGGTTCACGATCGCCATGAGGCCCATGAAGATGTCGGCGAGGTTCCATGCCAGATCGAAGCTGTTCGTGGCGCCGTAGAAGATGACGAGCAAGCACACGATGCGGAACACGGTGAGCAGCGCCTTGCTGTCGCCTTTGATGAAGCGCAGGTTGCTCTCTGCGTAGAAGTAGTTGCCGATGAGGCTCGAGAACGCGAATGCGAAGATGGCGAACGTGATGAAGTGGATGCCGATCTCGCCTACCGAGTTGTTCACGGCGAGCTGCACGAGCGGCATGCCGTTTAAGGACATGGCGGTTTCGGGGTCCTGCACGTAGAACACGAGGACCATCATCGCCGAGCACGTGCAGATGAGCAGCGTGTCGATGTAGACCGAAAGGCTCTGCACAAGGCCCTGCTTCACCGGGTGCGAAACGCTCGCGGTCGCCGCGGCGTTCGGCGCGGAGCCCATGCCGGCCTCGTTGGAGTACAGGCCGCGCTTGATGCCGAGCATGACAACCGAGCCCGCGAACCCGCCGAAGATGGACTGGAAGTCGAACGCGCTTTCGAACACGAGGCCGAACACGGCGGGAAGCCAGGTGATGTTCGCGACCGTGGTCCACACGGCGATGGCGATGTAGCCGAGCGCCATGACGGGCACGACGATCGACGTGATCACGCTGATGCGCT
>CAKTSW010000214.1 GCA_934613165.1 uncultured Ellagibacter sp. | reverse complement strand
AGACAGCATCGCCACGGCGGGCTCGGTGCCCATGAGCGACTTCCACGAACGGGCCGAGTTCACGGCGATGTGCGCCAAGCGCTCGTCGTCGGGCTGCACTTCAAGGCCGCAATCGCTGAAGATGAACGTGCCGTCCTGGCCGAGGTCGCAGTTCGGCACCACCATGACGAAGAACGAGCTCGCGAGCTTCACGCCGGGAGCGGTCTTCAAGATCTGCAGGCAGGGGCGAAGGACGTCGGCGGTCGCGTGGCACGCGCCCGATACCATGCCGTCGGCGTGCCCGCACTTCACCATCATGACGCCGAAGTACAACTCGTCGTCCATCTTGGCGAGCGCGTCGTCGGGCGTCACGCCCTTGTGTTTGCGCAGCTCGTAGAGCTTCGTCGCGAACTCCTCGCGCAATTCGGACGTCTTCGGGTCGATGATGCGCGCGCCTTCGAGATTTCGCCCCGAGCCCTCGATCTCGGCCTTGTCGCCGAGGATGACGATGTTGCACGCGCTGTGCCCGAGAAGCTTCTCGGCCGCTTCGAGCGTGCGCGGGTCGTTCCCCTCGGGAAGCACGATGGTCTGCTTGTCCGCCTTCGCGCGGGCGAGCATGGTCTCCAAAAACGTCATGCGGAAGTCCTTTCTCGCGGTATCTACCGTTATTGTAGTGAGTCCAGGCACGTTTTTTGTATGAGATGCTGCAAGGGCTTGGCCGAGTCGGTAAAATAGAACCGTCTGCGGTTATTTGCCGGCGCCCACGCTGGAAACCGCGGCTCGAAGGCGCGCCGCCTCATCGCGCGCCGAAGCGAATACACCGAACGAAAGGCAAAGCTCACATGGGCGTGCAATACACTCAGTTCTCTGACATCGATATCGCCGACATCGACGCGGTCGTCGTCGGCAGCGGCTTCGCCGGCGGCGTCGTCGCCCGCGAACTCGCCGAGCGCGGCGGCAAGCGCGTGCTCATCATCGAGAAGCGTCCGCACATCGCGGGCAACATGTACGACGAGAAGGACGAGGCGGGCATCCTCGTGCACAAGTACGGTCCGCACATCTTCCATTCCAACGACAAGCGAGCCTTCGACTACGCGCGCCGCTTCTCCGGTTTCCTGGGGTACCAGCACCGCGTGCTCGCCGATTGGTACGGAACCTACATGCCCGTTCCCTTCAACAAGAACTCGATGGAGATCGCGTTCGGCGAGGAGAAGGCCGCCCACTACATCCAGAAGCTCATCGACACCTTCGGCGACGAGCGCAAGGTAACGATCAACGAGCTGCGCGAGCAGGACGACCCCGAGCTTGCAGAAATCGCCGACTTCGTGTACAAGAACGTCTTTCTCTACTACACCCAGAAACAGTGGGGCCTCACGCCCGAGGAAGTCGACCCGTCGGTCACCGCGCGCGTGCCGGTGTTCATCTCGCGCGACAACCGCTACTTCCAGGACAAGTACCAGGGCATGCCGATCTTCGGCTACACGAAGCTCTTCGAGGAGATGCTTTCCCACGAGAACATCCAGGTGTGCCTGAACACCGAGGCCGAAAGCGTCTTCGAGCTCGAGTTCGAAAGCGACGCGGAGGACGCCCCGCTTTCCGCCATCAAGCTCAAGGGCCAGAAGTTCGACGGTCCGATCGTCTACACCGGTCCGCTCGACGAGCTGTTCCTCGCGCGCTTCGGCCGCCTGCCGTACCGCAGTCTCGACTTCAAGTACGAGACCTACGACAAGGAGCACGTGCTTCCGTGCGGCACCGTGAACTTCACGGTGACCGAGGACTACACGCGTATCACCGAGTTCAAGTACCTCACGGGGCAGAAGAGCGACAAGACCACCATCATGAAGGAATACTCGCGCCCCTACGACGACCCGCAGACGCAGACGCCGTACTATGCCATCCTCTCCGACGAGAACCGCGCGCACTACGAGCGCTACCGCGCGCTTACGGCGAAGCTTCCCAACTTCTACCCGCTCGGCCGCTTGGCGGAGTACCGTTACTACAACATGGACAAGATCATCAGCCTCGCGCTCGAGCTTTCCGACAAGCTCGTGGAGGAATAAGGCCATGAAGACCATCTCGTTCGCGGTGCCGTGCTACAATTCCGCGGCCTACATGGACAAATGCATCGAGTCGCTTCTGAAGTGCGGCGACGACATCGAGATCATCATCGTCGACGACGGATCGACCAAAGACGACACGCCCCAGAAAGCCGATGCCTGGCAGGAGGCCCACCCCGACGTCATCCGCGCGATCCATCAGGAAAACGGCGGGCACGGCGCGGCCGTGAACACGGGGCTCGCCGCGGCGCGCGGGCTGTACTTCAAGGTCGTCGATTCCGACGACTGGCTCGACGAGGCTGCGATGAAGAAGGTCATGGCGTACCTGCGCTCGCAAGTGGGCCGCGAGAAGGCGACCGACCTCGTGGTCGCGAACTACGTGTACGAGAAGGTCCACGAGGGCACGCGCACGGTGATGGGCTACTTCAACGTGTTCCCGACCGACGAGGAGTTCGGCTGGAAGGACGTGGGGCATTTCCGTCAGAGCCAGTACCTGCTCATGCACTCGGCGATCTACCGCACCGAGCTTCTGCGCGACACGGGGCTGAAGCTCCCCGAGCATTGCTTCTACGTGGACAACATCTTCGTGTACGTGCCGCTGCCGTTCGTGGACACGATCCGCTACCTCGACGTCGACATGTACCGCTACTTCATCGGCCGCGAGGACCAGAGCGTGAACGAAAGCGTCATGATGGGCCGCATCGATCAGCAGCTGCGCATCACGCGGTTCATGATCGACTCGGTGCAGCTGCCCGACGACGTGGTGGAGCCCAAGCTTCGTCGCTACATGCTGAACTACCTTTCCATGATGATGTGCATCTGCTCGATCTTCTGCCGCATGATCGGCACGGTAGAGGCCGACGAAAAACGTCATGCCATCTGGGAATACCTGAAGGAGCACAACCCGGGCGCGTACGGGCCGGTGCGCCGAAGCGTGCTCAACATCTGCACGAACCTGCCCGGAAGCGTCGGCAAGCACCTCGGCATTTCGGGGTACCACCTCGCGCAGAAGATCTTCAAGTTCAACTAACGACGGGAAAGCGCCGCGAGCGTTTTCCTTGAAAAGCCCCGGCAGCGCGGTCTGCCAGGGCTTTTCGCGTTTCAACCCTCCGAATTCCCTCGCCGTTCAGTTTTGCCCGCAGTTAACGTAATTTGAACAAATCCCTTACTTTCGCTACACTGCTGACCTAACTCTAAGAGTTCGGTCTGTCTGCGGTTTCGCGCAACGGGCCGCTCTCATTCCCTCTTAAAAGGAGAATCGGTTGCTGACGCAAAGTGAATACCGCGTGCTCTGCGCGCTTCAAGACAACGACGACGCCTGCGTCGAGGACATCGCGCGGGCGCTGTCGATGGAACCGCGCGCCGTGTCCCGCGCGCTTTCGGCCCTGACGCGCGCCGGCTACCTTCGCGACGACGCCACCTTGACCGACGTGGGCAAGATGGCGTTCCAGCCGTACCAGATATGCGACGCGATCTACCACGCGCAGGGCTTCGACCAGACGTTCATCGAGGTCATGGCGACCGACGTGCTCGTGAACATCTGCTCGGCGCTCGGGTGCGCGCGCGGCGACATCGTCGACATCCGCCCTTTGAAGCGCGGCCTCACGAACCTTTCGTTCTACTTCTCCTGCAAGGGGCGGGGGTGTGTGTACCGCTATCCCGGCGCCGGTACCGACGAGATCATCAACCGCGCCGCCGAGGCCCACGCGCTCGAAGTTGCCGCGAAGCTTAAGCTCGACACCTCGTTCATCTGCGAGGACGAGCAGCGCGGCTGGAAGATATCGCGCTACATCCCCGATTGCGTCCCGTTCGACTACGACGACGACGGGCAGGTGGCGCGAGCGCTCTCGGCCATCC
>CAKTSW010000213.1 GCA_934613165.1 uncultured Ellagibacter sp. | reverse complement strand
CTTCCCGCAGCCGTGCTGAACGACGTGCAGGCCTACGGCGTCGGCGAGGCGCGCTGGGGCGCGGGGCGCGGGGCGGACACCTGCGTGGTCATCGCCGCCGGCACCGGCGTCGGGGGCGCGATCATCGCGCACGGCCGCGTCGTGCGCGGCAAGCACGGGTTCGCGGGCGAAGTGGGGCATATGGCCTCTGCGGCCGCGACGGGCATCCCGTGCGTCTGCGGCGGCAGCGGGCATTTGGAAAGCGTCGCCGCCGGCAGCGGGATCGAGGCGCGCTATTTCGAGGCGACCGAAGAGCGCCTCACCGGAGCCGAGATTTCGAAACTCGCCGCCGAAAACGAGCAGCCCGCGCGCCGCATCATCAAAGAGGCCGGGCTCGCGCTCGGGCAGGCCATCGCGGGCCTTACCAACATCCTCGACCCCGAGGTCGTCATCCTGTCGGGATCTGTCACGAAGGCGGGCGACGAATGGCGCGCCGAGGTGATGCGCGGCTTCGCGAGCCAAATCCCCGAGGCGCAGCGCGACCTTCCCATCGTCGACGCCACGCTCGGCGCCGAAGCGCCGCTCATCGGCGCGGCCGAGAACCTCCTCGACACCCTGTAACATCACCGCGCAGAACGGGCCTCTGGGCGCCTCATACGCCACCGCGCTGCGCACACGCAAAGGAGCACATCATGATCGACCCCATCATCCAGCAGCTTAAAAGCAAGCTCATCGTGAGCTGCCAGGCCTACATGGGAGAGCCGCTGCGCCACCCGGAGACGATGGCGCAAATGGCGCGCGCATGCGAGCTCGGCGGCGCCGGCGGCATCCGCTGCCAGGGGCTTTCCGACATCTCCGCCATCAAGGGCCGCACCGAGGTGCCCGTGATCGGCATCTGGAAGGAAGGGCACGAAGGCGTCTACATCACCCCAACGCTGCGCCATGCCCGCGCCTGCGTTGCGGCGGGCGCCGACATCGTGGCCGTCGACGCGACCGACCGGCCGCGCCCCGACGGCAAAATGCTTGAAGACACCGTGCGCCCGCTTAAGGAGGACGGCGTGCTCGTGATGGCCGACTGCGCCACGATCGAGGACATCCGCCACGCCTTCGCGATCGGCTGCGACATCGCCTCGACCACGCTCTCCCACCCCGGCGCCGCCATCGACTGCGGCATGGCCGACGGCCCCGACGTGGCGCTCGTGCACCAGGCAACCTCGGAGTTCCCCGACAAGCCCGTCATCTGCGAGGGTCGCGTGCACACGCCCGCCGACGCGAAAGCCGCCATGGACGCCGGCGCCTGGGCGGTGGTCGTGGGCACCGCGATCACCCACCCCACCTCCATCACCAGCTGGTTCGTGGAAGCGGTGGAGAAGTAGCTCGAAGCGAATCGCCCGATTACGACGAAGGCCGCCGTTCATGCGCATGAACGGCGGCCTTCTTGCACTGACGCGCTTTCTCGTCGAAACGACCTTCAGGGATGGCTCTCTACCCCAGCAGCTTTCCTCTCAGGATGACGTGCTTCACGTTGAGGTCGGCGTCGAACACCACGCAGTCGGCGATCTTGCCAGGCTCGATGCTGCCGCGCTCCCCGTATACGCCGAGCGCACGCGCCGGAGTGATGGTCGCCGCCCGCACGGCGTCGACAAGGGGAATGCCCATCTTCGTCACCGCGGTGCGCAGGCATGCCATGACGTTGCTCACGCTGCCCGCAAGCGAGCCGTTCGCGATCGTGGCGCGATTGCCCCGCACGGTGAACTCCTGCCCACCGAGCTCGAAGACACCGTCGCCCAAACCGCAGGCGCGCAGTGAGTCGCTGATCAAGATCATGCGATCCGGGAACAGCCGGAACGCAAGCCGAACCATGGCGGGATGGATATGCACGCCGTCGGCGATGATCTCGCAGGTGACGTCGTCGCGGTCGGCGGCCGCCGCGATCGGACCGGGATCGCGATGATGCAGGGAGGGCATGGCGTTGTAGAGGTGCGTCATATGGCGCGCGCCCGCCTCGAACGCCGCGCGCGCGTCATCGTAGGTCGCGCAGGTATGGGCGACCGAAACGCGCACCTCACCTGAAACCTCGCGGATGAAGTCGAGGTTGCCCGCCTCCTCGGGAGCGACGTCCATGAGCTTGATCTTCCCCTGCGCCGCCTTCTGCCAGTGCTCGAACTCGGCGACCGTAGCGCCTCTCACATACGCCGGGTTCTGCGCCCCGACCTTGCCCGGCGCGATGAACGGCCCCTCCATGTTGATGCCAGCGATTGCGGCCTCGTCGGGTACGCTCTCGTGTGAGGCAATCGCGCTCACGATCGGGATCAGGCGCTCTTCCGGCAGCGTCATCGTGGTCGGAAAGAGTGCCGTGACGCCTTCTCGCGCCTCGTAACGGGCAATCGCCGCGATGCCGGCGTCGTCGGCATCGCAGAAGTCGTGCCCCATCGCTCCGTGGAAGTGGACGTCGATGAGCCCCGGGACGACCCAGCACCCCGAAGCGTCCACCCTTTCCTGCGGTTCGTTCTCCCCTTGCTGGCCGCCCGCGAACACGCTACCTTCGATGAGCACATCGCGCTCCTCGAACCCGGCGCCGCTGAACACCTTGCCGCCCGAAACTATCATTGCCGTCCCTTCGCTTGTCTTTCCGACGCGCCTTGAAATACCTTGCCCGACGCTGCTCAGCTCCATACGATACCGCTCTTTCCGCCGCCATGGACAAAAAGAGTTGATTTGTGAGCCGCATATCGCCAACTAAAGACAGGGGGAACGCTATTAAAAGCGTTCCCCCTGGTCACATTTCGCTTGGTGCACGCCGCCGCTTCAACGTCGCAGCAGAGGCCTCGCATTTCGTATGATTCTGTCCACGAGCAGCCCTTTTCGAGGAAGAAAGCGTCGTGCGCCCGAAATAGCGCCGTGCACCTCCCTGGAAAGGACGCAACCCCCGCGAGCCATCGGCGTCCGCAAGCAGTCAGCGCAAACGCGTCCCTATCGCTACAGAAGCGCGCCGGCTTCCTTGTCGACCACGACGGTGACGTCGGGATGCAACTGCAGGACGCTTGCGGGCACCTGGGGAACAACCGGGCCGCTCACCACGTCGCGGACGATTTCGGCCTTGCCTGCGCCGCTCACCACGAGCAGGATCTTGCGAGCCTTCATGATCGTGCCGATGCCCATGGTGTAGGCCTCGCGCGGCACGTCGTCGATGGAGTCGAAGAGTCGGCTGTTGGCCTCGATCGTGCTTTCGGTCAGTTTCACGCAATGCGTGTCGACCGGGAACGAGTCGCACGGCTCGTTGAAGCCGATGTGCCCGTTGTGGCCCAGGCCCAAAAGCTGCAGATCGACGCCGCCCGCCTGAGCGATCGCTTCCTCGTACGCGGCGCAAGCGGCCTCGGCGTCGTCCATCGCGCCGTTCGGCACGTGCGTCTTCGCAACGTCGATGTCAACATGGTCGAACAGGTTCTGCTGCATGAAGTAGCGGTAGCTCTGGTCGTGGGTACCGGGAAGCCCGCGGTACTCGTCGAGGTTGAACGACTGGGCGTTCGCGAAGCTGATCTCGCCCGCGTCGCACGCCTTCACGAGCTCGGCATACAACCCGATCGGCGTCGTTCCCGTCGCCAGGCCGAGCACGCTGTCCGGTTTCGCCTTGAGCTGGTCGGCGATGACCGCGGCGGCGGCCTTGCTCATCTCGTCGTAATTGTCGGTTACCACTACGTTCACGATACATCCTTTCAGACGGGGCGCGCGGCGCCCCTCCCTCTCTTCCAGCAGTCGCGCCGCGACCTATGTCCAAAATTCCACCATCTCGATGAGGCTCTGGTATGCCCACGGATAGATGTCGGAATACCATCCGGTTTCGGGCACGAAGCACACGAGCACGCTGTACAGCACGCTTATCGCGACAAGCGCCAGCAGCACCTTCGTGAAGATCT
>CAKTSW010000212.1 GCA_934613165.1 uncultured Ellagibacter sp. | reverse complement strand
CTCTCGGACGGCATCGACTCGATGCCCGCCTCGTAGGTTTTCTTGGTCGACGGGTCGGAAAGCACCACGCGCCACCCAAGCTTGGTGAAGAACGTGAACCAGAACGGGTAGTTCTCGTACATGTTGAGCGCACGCGGGATGCCCACCGTGCCGCGCGGCGCCTTGTCGGCGGAAAGCGGCTTGTAGTGGTCGAACAGGCGCTTGCTCTTGTACTCGAAAAGGTTCGGAACCTCTTTTGTTTTGCGGTCGAGGGCGCCCGCGCCCTTCTCGCAGCGGTTGCCGGTGATGAAACGGCGGTGCTTGCCCGTCGCCTCGTCACGCCCGAAGTCGTTCACGGTGAGCAGGCACGCGTTCGAGCAGCCCTTGCAGCGCACCGTCTTGTGCGTGGGGGCAAGCGACTCGATCTGCTCGAGCGAAAGCAGGGTGGACTTGACCTGCGGGGCGGAAGCGGTTTCCGTGGAGCGAAGCGAAGGCTGCGAAGCTTCTGAGCGAAGCTCTGCGGAAGCCGCTTCCGCCTGCCCGGAGCCCGAAACCACCTCGGCGGACGCTTCGAGCGCCGCCACCTGCTTGCGGTAGCGGTCGCGCGCGAGCAGCGCCGCGCCGTAAGCGCCCATGTTGCCGGCGATGTCGGGACGGACGGCGTTCACGCCCGCAAGCTGCTCGAAGGCGCGCAGCACCGCGTCGTTCAAGAACGTGCCGCCCTGCACGATGACCTTCTTGCCCACATCGTGCGGGTCGCGGATCTTGATGACCTTGAACAGCGCGTTCTTGATGACCGAGATGGCAAGACCCGCGGCGATGTCGCCGACGGTGGCGCCTTCCTTCTGGGCCTGCTTCACGCGCGAGTTCATGAACACCGTGCAGCGGCTTCCCAGGTCGACGGGATGATCTGCATGGATGGCGGTCTTGGCGAATTCGGACACGTCGAGGTTGAGGCCGCTTGCGAAGCTCTCGATGAAGCTGCCGCAGCCCGACGAGCACGCCTCGTTCAGCATGATGTGGTCGATGACGCCATTCTTCACGCGCAGGCACTTCATGTCCTGGCCGCCGATGTCGAGGATGAACTCCACGCCCGGAAGCATCGCTTCGGCGCCGCGCAGATGCGCGACCGTTTCGATCTCGCCCGAATCGACGCGCAGCGCTTCGAGCAGAAGCGCCTCGCCGTAGCCGGTGACGGTTGCGTGTCCGATGCGCACGAGCGGCTCGCCCGTGTCGGCGTCGACCGGCATGTCGTTGTAGAGCTTCGCCACGGCCGCCTTCGCGCAGCCGAGCACGTCGCCCTTGTTCGAAACGTAGTACGACCACAGAAGGCTGCCGTCGTCGCCGACGAGCGCGGCCTTGAACGTGGTCGAGCCGGCGTCGAGGCCGAGGTAGGCGGTGCCCGTGTAGTCCATGAGGCTTCCGCGCTTCACGCGTTCGGCGGCATGGCGCTCGTTGAACTCGTCGAGCTCGCCTTCGTTCGCGAACAAAGGCGGCAGGCGCACGACCTCGGAACCCTGGATGTCACCCAGGTTCTTCAGGCGGTCGAGCACGCTGGCGAGCTTTTCCGCGCGCACGGTCGGGCTGGCCGCGCCCGCGATGGCGCAGCCGCTCGCGACGAACAGGTGCGCGTTGTCGGGCACGATACGGTGCTCCTCGTCCAAGTCGAGCGTTTCGTAGAAGCGTTTGCGCAGTTCAGGAAGGTACTGCAAGGGGCCGCCCAGAAACGCCACGTAGCCGCGGATGGGTCGGCCGCACGCAAGGCCGGAAATGGTCTGCGTCACCACCGACTGAAAGATAGACGCCGCGATGTCCTCCTTGCGCGCGCCCTCGTTCAGAAGCGGCTGCACGTCGGTCTTCGCGAACACGCCGCAGCGGCTCGCGATCGGGTAGATGGTGGTCGCGTTCTTCGCAAGCTCGTTCAACCCGCCGGCGTCGGTGTTGAGCAGCGCCGCCATCTGGTCGATGAACGCGCCCGTGCCGCCCGCGCACGTGCCGTTCATACGCTGCTCGATGCCGTTGTCGAAGTAGATGATCTTCGCGTCCTCGCCGCCGAGCTCGATGGCAACGTCGGTTTTGGGGATGAAGGTCTCGACCGCGGTCTTGCTCGCGATGACCTCCTGCACGAACTCGATGCCGAGCCACTGCGCCAGAAGCAGGCCGCCCGAGCCGGTGATGGCGATGGTCATGAGCTCGTCGCCGAAGCTTTCGGCGGCCTCGGAGAGCACTTCCACGATGGTGGCGCGCACGTCGGCGTGATGGCGCCGGTACACCGAGTACTTGACCTCGTCGTTCTCGTCGAGAATGGCGAGCTTCACCGTGGTCGAGCCCACGTCGATGCCGATATGGAGCGCGTCTTTCACCACCGGCTCGCCCACCGGCGCGGCGTCGACCGTCGTCGTGCGGGGCGCGCAGCCCTCGCCCGAGCACGCGGAAAGCGATGCCTTCTCGTCGGCCGTCAGTTCCTGATTGTTCGATTTGCTGGTTTCCATTTGCCTCGCCTTTGCTTACAGCTTGATCGGTTCGCCGGGTTTGATGAAAAGGAGCCGCATGGCGATGCGCGCCATGTCCTCGGAGGATTCCTTCATGCCGCAGTCGATCCAATGCGTGATGACGCCCAGATACGCGCTTGCGTAGAAGGCCACGTAGTACTGCACGAACGGCTCCGGGTTGTTGCGGTAGCGCTCGTGGAGGATAGTTTGGATGATCTCGGTGCACAGCGCGTCACGCACGCGCGCGCCGAAGCTCGCGTCGCCTTTGGGCCCGAGCACGGCATGGAGGAAATCGCCCTGTTCGCGCAGGTAGTCGAAGAGCTCGATGAGGAACGGCAGCGGCTTTTTCGCCACGCGGTAGCGCATGACGTCTTTCAGGCTGAGCGCGCGCATGCTTTCCTGAAGACGTTCCAGATCGGCCATCACGTCGTCTTCGAGCGCCGCGAGCAGGCCGTCCTTGTCGCCGAAGTTGTTGTAGAGCGTGCCGCGGTTCAGCCCCGCCTTCGCGCAGAGGTCGCTCGCGGAGAACCCGTCGAGCCCGCGTTCTTCGGTCAGCTCGATAAGCGCTTCGCGCAGCGCCTGCTTCGAGCGCGTGATGCGGCGGTCTTCGCAGCTTTGGGTATCGGCGGAAACGCACGCCATGGAATCGCCCCCTTCGTCTTCCGGTCGGTCCTTGTTCGGTCCTTGTTCGACAACGCGACCATTAATAAACATATTGTTCAATATCGTGATTGTAACGGGCGAAAATGCGAATGGCAATGGACGAAGGCCTCGTTTACACAGGTTTTGCCGGAAAAACCCGAGCAGGCACGCCCCTTCCGGCCCGCATGCGGCGAAGGTGACGGAGGCCGCCCGAGCAGCGCACGCGCGCATTACGCGATTTTGCGCCCGATGGACGCGCAACGCACTGAAAAAACGGTATCCTATTCAGCAAAATGAGAGCTGCCCGAACCTCGAGCAGCCGCCGCGAAGCGAGAGGAAGGCGCTTTATGCAGATTACACCCGCGGAAATTGCCGAAACGCTGGCAATGGTCAACAAGGAGCACCTCGACATTCGAACCATCACGCTCGGCCTTAACCTGCGCGGATGCACCGATTCCGACATCGATGCCATGGCGCGCAAGGTCTACGACCGCATGACCACCGCCGCGGAGAAGCTGGTTCCCACCGCCGAGCAGCTCGAACGCGAGTACGGCATCCCCATCGTGAACAAGCGCATCTCCGTCACGCCCATCGCCGAGATCTGCGCGGCGACCGACGCCTGCGATTTGTCGCCCATCGCCGTCGCGATGGACAAGGCGGCCAAAACCGTCGGCGTCGACTTCGTGGGCGGCTTCTCGGCGCTTGTGCACAAGGGTGCGTCGCGCGCCGACAACAACCTGATGGAGTCCATCCCCAGCGCCCTCGCGCAGACCGACTACGTGTGCTCGAGCGTGAACGTGGG
>CAKTSW010000211.1 GCA_934613165.1 uncultured Ellagibacter sp. | reverse complement strand
TCCATCTCGCGCGATGCGGCCGCCATATCGTCCTCCATGCTGGAGATGACGCGCAGCACCTCCTCGCGCGAGAGCGCAGCAAGCTCCTTGTTCACCTGTTCGGAGGAAGCGCCCTGTATCTCGGCGACCGACCCCATGATGTCGTTGATCTTCTTGCGAATGGTCTGCGGCGTGATGCCGTGCTCCTTGTTGTAGGCCATCTGGATGCCGCGACGGCGCCGCGTTTCAGTGATGGCCTTGTCCATGGAGTCGGTCGTTTTGTCGGCATACATGATGACCTGGCCCGACGCGTTACGGGCCGCGCGTCCGATAGTCTGGATGAGCGAGCGGTAGTTGCGCAGGAAACCTTCCTTATCGGCGTCGAGGATGGCGACAAGCGATACCTCGGGCAAGTCGAGGCCCTCGCGCAGGAGGTTGATGCCGACGAGCGTGTCGAATTCGCCGCGGCGCAAATCGCTTAAGATCTCGACGCGTTCGAGAGTAGCGATGTCGGAATGCATGTAGCGCGCCTTCACACCGCGGTCGAGCAGATGGTCGGTCAAGTCTTCCGCCATTTTCTTCGTGAGCGTCGTGATGAGCGTGCGCTCGTCGCGCGCCGCGCGCTCCTTCGCCTCGTCGATGATGTCGTCGATCTGGCTGGCGCTTGAACGCACGATGATTTCGGGGTCGAGCAGGCCGGTCGGTCGAATGATCTGCTCGACCACCTGCTGGCTCACTTTTTCCTCATAGTCGCCCGGCGTTGCCGACACGTAGATGAACTGCGGTACCCTCTCCTCGAACTCGTCGAAGCGCAGCGGGCGGTTGTCAAGGCAGCTCGGGAGGCGGAACCCGTGTTCTGCCAGCGTGATCTTGCGCGAGCGGTCACCTTCGTGCATGCCGCGAATTTGAGGCACGGTAACGTGGCTCTCGTCGATGATGCAGAGAAAATCCTTCGGGAAGTAGTCGATAAGCGTGTACGGCGGCTCGCCCGGCTCGCGCCCGTCGAGGTGCCGCGAGTAGTTTTCGATGCCGCTGCAAAAGCCCATGGTCTCGAGCATTTCCAGATCGTAGTTGGTGCGCATTTCCAAGCGCTGAGCCTCGAGGAGCTTGCCTTCCTCCTTGAATTGCTGTAGACGTTCGCGCAGCTCATCCTGGATCGTCTTGATTGCCCGGTCCATCTTCGGGCGCGCGGTGACGTAATGCGACGCCGGCCAGATGGGAAGCGCCTCGTACTCGTTGAGGATTTCGCCCGTGACGTGGTCGGTTTCCGCGATGGTTTCCACTTCGTCGCCCCAGAATTCCACATGGATGGGATTGTCGGCATACGGCGGGAACACGTCGAGCGAGTCGCCGCGAACGCGGAAGGTACCGCGCTTCAGCTCGTAATCGTTGCGGTCGTACTGGATGTCGATGAGCTCATGGATGACATCGTCGCGTTCGGCGGGTTTCTCCTTGTCGAGAAAAACGGCCATGCCGGCGTAGTCCATCGGGCTGCCGATGCCGTAGATGCAGCTGACCGACGCGACGACGATGCAGTCACGCCGCGACAGAAGCGCCGAGGTGGCCGCATGGCGCAGCTTCTCCACTTCCTCGTTGATCGACGCGTCCTTCTCGATGAACGTGTCGGAAGACGGCACGTAGGCTTCCGGCTGGTAGTAGTCGTAGTAGCTGACGAAGTACACGACCGAGTTATCGGGGAAGAATTCCTTCAGCTCGCTCGCCAGCTGGGCCGCAAGCGTTTTGTTGGGAGCCAGCACAAGCGTCGGCTTCTGCACAGCTTCGATGGTCTTCGCCATGGTGAAGGTCTTGCCCGAACCCGTAACGCCCAGAAGCGTTTGGTAGCGCATGCCCTCTTCGACACCCTGAGCCAGTTCCTTGATCGCTTTCGGCTGGTCGCCCGCAGGCTCGTAAGGCGAAACCACCTTGAACGGAGTGTTGGCAAGGCGCACTTCGGGCAGCTTGCCCGCGATTTCCATGCCTTCTATATTCTTGAGATGTGTAGACACCTATGACCTACCTTCTCCCTCAAGCGACACCGAGCAGAAGCCCCTGCGCCCGGCTTCGCCGTGCGGCAACCCGCAAAACGAAACTGGCCTTCCCATTGAGAAGGCCAGCATAGCACAGATTGAAAATAGGAACAAGTGTTCGCTAATGAATCGATTTTTCGTATTCCTGCCACCAGGCGACGATTTGGTTTTGCAGCTCGTCGGGCGTGCCGTTGTTGTTGAAAACCACGTCCGCGGCCTCGATGCGATCCGCGTCGGTAATCTGGCGGGCAATGCGGTTGCGCACGTCTTCTTCAGCAAACCCAGACGCCACGGCGCGCTCGATACGCATGTCGAGCGGGGCGATGATCGCGATGACGACGTCCGCGCAGTACGCGAGCGACCCCTGGCGGTTCTTGAACACGGATTGCTCGACAACCACGGCCTTGTGGCCCATGCGCTCAAGCTCGTCAACGCGGTCGGAGAACAACTCCTCGATGCGCGGCAGCGTGATGCGGTTGAGCTTGCGCGTGTCCGCGGGAGAAGCGAACGCCTTCGCGGCAAGCTTCCTGCGATCGACAGCGCCCTCTTCGTCGAACACGTCGGGTCCGAACGTTTCTTTCAGCTCTTCCCGAACCGTGTCCCACGAAAGAACCTGATGCCCGACAAGATCCAGATCGATATAGGGAAGCCCCTGGTCAACCAGTGCCTTTCGCGCCGTCGACTTACCGGCTCCCATGCCGCCGATGATAAACAGCTTCTTCATGTCTAGCCTCCTCGGACGATTGCTACCCATTAACTACCATAATACACGTCCGCGATTCGGCGAACGGGTAGAATCTCGCGCTGCTTTCACGCGCTGCGACGAGCGTCGAGGTGCACGAAGTCCATGAATTCCTGCTGGGAATGGACGTCGCATTTCGCGTAGATGCTACGCGCATGCGCATGCACGGTATTCAAGGAGATGACAAGCTCATCGCGAATGAAGGGACGACTGCGCCCGGCAAGGAGAAGCGCTGCGATCTGGGTTTCGCGCTCGGTGAGGCCGTACTTCTCACGCAGCTCGCAGGCGGTCTGCTCGAAGATGCCAGCAAGCTCCTCCCCTGCCGAAATCGAAGGTTCGGCAGGGATCGCCGCGGCAACTGAAGGCTCTCCGCCCGCCTCTCCGGAACGCACAGAGGATCCCATCCTCATGTTTGCGTCCGAGGACGCTGCGCCCTCACCGCACGGGGATGCGCAGGAACCGCACAGGGGCTGGCTCGGAACGCTTTCCATCCCGTACGTGAACCGCCGCATGGCGTCGCTCAAGAACAGCCAACGCGGATTGAACCCCACGAGCATCGCCACGAAAGCCACCGCGCAGGTTATGCCTAAAACGACATCGTTCATGGAGGCGTTTCGCGCATCGAAGAGGGGCAACGCGCTCGAAAGCCCCATCGCGACACCTAGACCTTCGGCAGCAATCAAGCCGCCGAACAACACGAACGGCGATATTCCCGTACGACGCACGTACTTCGGCCCTACGATCCACACGCACATCTGCACCCCGAACATCGCGATGAAGTTCACCGCGTAGGCGAGACTTCGCATTTCGGAAGATTCCGCACCGGCTGCAAGAATCGCGCATCCGCCGATCATAAGAGGCACGGCCCAGCGGTACATGAAGGTGAAGTTCAGAAACCGCGTTTGCCTCATGCAAAGCATGAACGCCACCACCGCGAGAACGGCCGCCGCGGAAAACGGCACGAGATAATGCACGAACCGTCCGCTATAGTCGGTCGGAGAAGAGGCGACGCGGAAAAACGCGAACTGGAGCCACAGGAGAAAGTACAGCACGAAAAGCGAACCGAGATGCTTCACTTGCGTGCGCAATGAGGAGTTCGCAAAAGTCCCCGTAGCCGCCGCATCGGCCGCGATGACGCGTCCGCAATGCGGGCGAAACGCTATCCAAGTC
>CAKTSW010000210.1 GCA_934613165.1 uncultured Ellagibacter sp. | reverse complement strand
CATATAAGCCGTTCTAAGACCCCGCAAGGCATGCCTGCGGGGTCTTTTATATCCACGAGATCTCACGACCGAGAAGGCTCCGATCGCGCACATAAGAAAAGCGCCCAGACGATCGTCTGGGCGCTTTTCGCGACGTGAGTGCGGCTTGCTTTTGCTTTAGCGGTAGGATTCTCCCTGGTCGCCGCCGAGGAGCTTCGACTGCTCCTGCATGTGCTTGCGCTTTTCGGCCATGGCAACGAAGTTCTCGGGTGCGTCTTCGATCTTCAGGATCTCGACTTCGAAAGTGAGGTCCTTGCCGGCGAGCGGATGGTTGAGGTCGAACGTGGCTTCGCCGTTCTCGACCTTGATAACCGTGCCGAGGGTCGGTTCGCCTTCGTCGTTCGCCATCCACAGGCGGGTGCCGACTTTGACGTTGCGCTTGGGGATCTGGTAGGTAGGGATGACCGCCGTGTGATCGTCGAGATATTCGCCGTAGGCTTCGTACTGGTCGACCGTGAACGTCTTCTTCTCGCCGACCTCGTTCATCTCGAGGATAGCCTTCTCGAAGCCGTCGATGGCCATTTCCATGCCGGTCTGAAAGACCATCGGGTTCTCTTCGTCGGCAAAGCCGAAGACAGTGCCGTCTTCAAGCGTGCCCCTGTATGTGAGCGTTACCGTAGAGCCAAGATCCATCGTCTATCGTCCTTTCTTCCTAAATATAGCCTCGCGACGAGCGCGGGCTATCGTGATACCGAATTAGTTCTCGGCCGAGTCGTCGACAACGGTGACTTCCGCCGTCTGTACGAGCCAACGCGTCGCCTTGGAATGACGGCAGATCTTGCGAAGTTCGGCCATGCGGTTGGAGGATTCCCATTTCTCGCGGATTGCCGCAGGATCGTCTTCGTTGGCGAGTTCCTTTTGAACGTCTTCCTCGGTGCAGTCGATGCCCTTCTCGGCGATGAACGCCTCGAGCGCGCAATCGATCTTCGCGCGGCGGATAGCCTCCTTGGAGACCTCTTCCTTCAGATCGTCGCCGTTGGTGCCGTTCTGAAGGAGCCACTGTTGAAGGCTCGTTCCCTGCTTCTCGAAGCTCTGCATGACCTCGCGGCCGACATCCTGGCGAATGAAGTCGACGTAATACTGCGGGACTTCGCCGACCAGACGATCGACGAGCACGTCCACCGCGCGCTCGACCATGAGGTTCGGAAGCGTATTGTTCTTGTGCTCGTTGATGTTGCGGCGCATCTGAGCGCGCATGTCGTTCACGTCCGCGCAACCGACCTTGAGCGCGAGCTCGTCGTCGAGGGCAGGAACGACTTTGCGGCGGAATTCGGTGATGGTGACGATGGCATGAAGGTTGCCACTGCCGATTTCGGGCGTGCCGTCGTCTTTCTTCGCGGAGAAGTCGAACTCGATTTCCTCGTTCGCCTTCGCGCCGACGACCTGCTCGTCAAAGCTTTCCGGCATGGTGCCGTCGCCGAGTTCGTACATACGGCTTGCGCCGCGGAGCCCGTTGACCGGCTGACCGTCATCGAGAACGGTGACGGTGGCGCAGATGGTGTCGCCCATTTCGGCCTTATGATCGGCCTCTTCGATCGGTTCGAACGAATGGTAGTAATCCTGAAGCGACGCGAGTTCGGCCTCGACTTCTTCGTCGGTCGCCTCGTCGGGCGGCATCTCGATGGAGACGGGCTCGCAGCTCGAAAGCTTCATCTTGGGAATGACCGGACCAGAAACGGTGAACGTGAACGGCTTGCCTTCAACGACGTCGTTCTCGACGTTGAAATCGGGGTTCGAAAGGAAGATGACGTCTGCATCGTCGATCGCCTTGAAACCGAGCTCGTTGATGAGCATCTCGGCAACGCCGCCCATGGCGTTCTTGTGGCCGCCGACGTTCTGCTCGAGCACTTCGCGCGGAGCCTTCCCCTTGCGGAACCCGGGAATATCACGCTGAGCGATTTCGTCGAAGAACTTCTTGGCCTTTTCGTCAACTTCCTCAGCACTTGCAGTAATCGTGAGAACGAGCTCTTCCTTTTCCCCGTCGTTCTCGCGGACCATGTCCTTTACTTGCACGGTTCCTCCTTGCAAAAGCATATGTGTTCAATACTCCTATTGTACCGCACACACCCTGTTTACGACACCGCGCAGGTGATTGTTTCTGATTTGTTCCTGATGCAAAATGGCTGTTCAAATGCCCAAATCGCACTATTGTCCCAGATAAAAGAAAACTCCCCGAGAGGGATGTTCTCGGGGAGTTTCAAAGAGGATCGCGCCTCTTTCAATATCGCTTGGCTTACGCCTTCGGAGCGCCGGGAGCACCCGGAGCCTTCGGAGCGCCAGGAGCCGCAGGAGCGCCGGGAGCACCCGGAGCCGGAGCGGTCAGGTCGCCCTTGCAGAACGGGCAGTTCTTAAGAACCATGCCGCCCATTGCCTGGATAGCCTTGCCGCAATGCGGGCACTTGTTCGGGCCGCTAGAAGCATCTGCCGGTCTAAAGCACATATTGAATCCTCCTTTTGTATTTCCCGACCACGCGCCCTTGCGCAGCCGAGACCTTCCTTCCAAAACGCTTCCCCGCCGGATAACGTTTCGATGGCAAGCAATCGCAAGAGCGCACGAAGACATTTGCCCTTGTTTCAAGTTGCATGGTCTAGTTTATCGATATGCCGCTGCTTCGCAACGCTTTGAAAGGACGTTTTCGTAATTTCACCATCAACCTGATAGGTTGATTTATAGGGGTTTACCTGGGATTTTATATATGACATAGTCCACTACTTGAAGGGTCCTACGACACGTTATCGCTTCGCTTCCGCACAAAAGCGGCTACCGCCCCGCGTTGCATGTTCGGTGAGGGCAAAAGCGCTGTGCGCCCTATTCCGAAGACGCAATGAACTATAATTTGCAGCAGAGAATCGACGCAATTAAAAGGATTTGTATGCCAAAATTCAACAAGATGTATTTCCCCGTCGATGCGATTCAAAAGCACGAGGATTTCGACGTATGGTACAGCGACGGAGAGCTCGCTCTGCGCTTCGAGGGGCCGTGGGAGAAGGAATCGGACCGCATTGCCCTCATTGGTCGCATGGGCGGCCAAATCGGCCAGATTCGCCCCGACAACAAGGCGCTCCACTACTACCTGCGCCACGACCGATTCGAATACGAGTTCCAAACACGCGTCATCAAGGAGCATTACTACGTTGAGGGCATGCTGTGGAACATCGCCGGTACCGTGAGCAAGCCGCCCCTTGACTTCTACAACGTAAAGAAAGAAAAGAACGAGGTGCACGTTCGCGTAACCGATTTCAAGAACCATGGATCGTGCTTCGAGGTTACCGCACGCGACATCTCGACGCTGAGAATCGCCGTGGAGACGGTCGTGGCCATGTGCATCAAAGAAGAGTACAAGGGCCTAAGCGACCCTGACGAGGATGAGCGCGGAGGCAAGAAGCGCGGCACGTTTGGGAAATTCTTCGAGTTCATCCAGCCGAAGGGTGTCCCCTACGACGTGCTGTACGACGAGGACGGAAAGCCCCGCCAATAGTCGGCCGGAAAACGCAGAACATGCGAGCAGGCCCTCCAGGGACGCCCTGGAGGGCCTGCTCGCATTTCGGCACACTCAATATGCCGAGAATAAAAGGACCCCGCCGAAGCGGGGTCCTTCAGGTTCTGCCGATGCAGACCTCTTCGTGCTCGCGTTACGCGTTACTCGGCGAAGTAAGCCTTGCGATGCGGGGTCGCGAAGATGAAGAAGTAAATGAACGGAAGCAGAACGCCGATCGCCATGAGAGGCAGGGAGATCGGGAGCTTCGACCAGCCGGTGACGGCCAGCGGGCACACGATGCAGGTGACGAACAGGAACAGGATCACGATGAGCATGATGACGAAGTTCGTCATGCCGGTGTCGTTCGGGTCGCTTGCAGCCTCTGCGGACAGCTCGTCCATGGACTTGCTACCGGTTTCCTTAACGAACAGGACGC
>CAKTSW010000209.1 GCA_934613165.1 uncultured Ellagibacter sp. | reverse complement strand
TCCTGCTCGAAGAACTGCTGCACGAGCATGGCCGACAGGCGGCGCTGCTTGGTGTAGAGGCGCATGATGTTGTTCACGCGATGACGGACGACGCGCGAGTCGAACGGGCGGCTGATGTAGTCGGAGGCACCGAGCTCGTAGGTGCGCAGCACGACGTCTTCGGAGTCCTCGCTCGAGATCATGATGACGGGCGTGTCCTCGATAAGCCCGGTGTGCGACATATGGGAGAGCACGTCGAAGCCGTTCATGCCGGGCATGACGATGTCGAGCAGCATGATGGAAATCTCGCCGCCGCGCTGGTCGAGCTCCTCGATGGCCGCCTCCCCACTCGCCGCCTCGACGATGTCGTACTCGTCGCCGAGCATCTCGCGCAGGATGTCGCGGTTCATCGCCGAATCGTCGACGATGAGGAGCAGCGGATGCGTCGGCGCCTCGTCGTCGACGGGGTCGGAGTCGGTGACGACCGAGTTCTTGCGGCGCTTGGCGCGGTACATGAGATGGTCCGCGCGGTGAACCGCCTCCTCGACGGTGCAGCCCACGGCAAGAACGCCGCCGATGCTCGTCGAGATCTGCAGCTGGGTGAACCCGGGGATGATCGACTCGTAAACGCTTTCGGCGATGGCGCGCAGGCGCGCCGGCAGGTCGTCGGACGTCGCCCCCGGCAAGACGATGATGAACTCGTCGCCGCCGTAGCGGACCACGATATCGGTGTCGCGCAGCGCGCGCTGCATCGCGTCGGCGCACGCCTTGATCGCCAGGTCGCCCGCATGATGGCCGTACGTGTCGTTGATGAGCTTGAAGTCGTCGAGGTCCATGACCGCCACGCCCGCGGGAACGTAGCGATGGCGCAGGCGCTCCTCGTAGTAGCGGCGGTTGTAGACGCCCGAAAGGGAGTCCTCGTAGAGCAGGTTGGCGACCGGGGCGGTTTCGATGGGGCGCGCGCACAGGAAAACGCGCGGCTCGCCGTCGACGGAAACGGACCGGACGAAGGCCTCGTACGTGCTCGACCCGAACGCAAGGCGCTCCGTGCATTCGCCGCCCGACCCTATGACCTCGTCGCACACGAGTCGCAAACACGGGCAACCCTGCCCGTTCAGAAGGCAAAACCGATCGGAGTCGACGTCTTCTTTGTCAAGAAGGCGGACGACCGAATAGCTCTTCCCGTAAGAAGCGAGCTCGGCCTCGGCCTGCTCGCCCGTCAACTCGATCGAAGTGCTGTCGTCCAATGAAGCCTCTATCCGAGCGGCCGCGATTCGCGGGCGCCCTTTCCCCATGTTGTCAGTCCGCTAAGTTCATACGATAGACGAGTATACCCGTCCGACACGAGTCGAACTGCCATCTTTTTTGTGAAAACGGCGGCGCACGCGTGCCCATCGCGGATAATACGGCGATTCTGGTAGAGGCTCCGCGGCGATCATGCGCGCGGGGGCCGCCGCGAAAACGCTCCGAAAGGCTGCTACCCATGAAAACGCTTGGACTGCGCGACATCATCGGCCCCATCATGGTCGGGCCCTCCTCCTCGCATACCGCCGGCGCGCTCGCGTGCGCGCTCATGGCAAGGAACCTCTGCGCCGACGAGCCGAAACGCGTCACCTTCCGCCTGCTCGGGTCGTTCGCCCACACCTACCGCGGGCATGGCACCGACAAGGCGCTCGTCGCGGGCATGCTCGGCTTTTCCGCCGACGACCTGCGCATCCGCGACTCGTTCGAATGGGCGGAGAAAGCGGGGCTTTCGTTCACGTTCCTCCCCGACCCCGAAGGGGACGACTTCACCCACCCCAACACCATCGACATTCACGTCGAGGATACCGAAGGCGCAGCGCTCGACGTGCGCGGCGAGAGCATCGGGGGCGGGGCCGCGGTCATCAGCCGGCTCGACGGCATCGACGTGCAGATCACGGGCGAGCACACGAGCGTCGTCGTGAAGCAGCGCGACGTGGCCGGCGTGCTCGCGCATATCGCGAAGTGCCTGTCCGACGACGGCGTGAACATCGCGACCACGCGCATGTTCCGCGAGCGCCGCGGCGACGTCGCCTACACCGTGCTCGAATGCGACCAGAGTGTGAGCGACCGCACGCGAAAGCTCATCTTGAGCCACCCGGGGATCTCCGCCGTGCGCGTGATCCCCGCCGACTCGCTTCGGGCGGGCAATGGCGCTCACGACCCTGCGCCGGAGGCGGCCGAACACGCGCTCAAGCGCTTCGAGGAGCTCGATTTCGCGAGCGGCGCCGCCATGGTCGAGTGGTGCGAACGCGAGGGCAAGCCGCTTTCCGCTGCCTTCGCCGAAAGGGAGCGCGCGCTTGCCGCCGTCCAGGGGCGTCCCGACGACGCGCGCGCGTACCTTTCCCATGCGCTCGGCGTCATGCGGGAGGCCGCGCATCGCCCCCTCGACGAGGCCGTTCGTTCGATGGGCGGGCTTTTGGGCGGAGAGGCGTCCCGCTTGCGCGCGCTGCACGAAAGCGGGCGGGGCATCTGCAGCGGGCCCGTCGCGAAAGCGGCGACCTACGCGATGGCGGTGCTCGAGACGAACGCGTCGATGGGCCGCATCGTCGCTTCGCCGACCGCAGGGTCGGCGGGCGTCGTACCCGGGGTCCTTCTCGCGCTCGGCGAGGAGCGCGGGCTTTCCGACGACGAGCTTGTCCGCGGGCTTCTGTGCGCCGCGGCCGTGGGGTACCTCATCACGCGCAACGCCACGGTGTCGGGCGCGGAAGGCGGCTGCCAGGCGGAAGTCGGAGCCGCGGCGGCGATGGCGGCGGCGGCCTGCGTGGAACTTGCCGGCGGCAGCGCGCAGGAATGCCTGAACGCGGCGGCGACCACGCTGTCGAACCTGATGGGGCTTGTGTGCGACCCGGTCGCGGGGCTTGTGGAGGTGCCGTGCCAGAAGCGCAACGCCGCAGGGGCGGCCGCGGCCATCACGGGAGCGGATATCGCGCTTGCGGGGATCGACAACCTCGTCCGGTTCGACGAAACGGTCGACGCGATGTACGCCGTGGGAAAAAGCCTGCCCTTCGAGCTGCGCGAAAGCGCCCTGGGCGGCCTTGCCGCAGCGCCTTCCGCCTGCACCTTCTGCGAAACCTGCATGGGAAGGTAAACCGAAAGGCACCCGACCTTCCGCGGGCGGAATCCATACACGGAGCCCGAACGGCTGAGCGCGTACCGATCTTCGAGCTCTTGAGGCTCATTAGGCACAATACGATAGTATGCCCGCTTTGAGCGCGATTCGCCCGCCCGGCTTGGATGAGATTTTCTCGCTAGACGCCACGAATTGCGAGAGGCGGCCGTTTATGCCAGGAATGTCGAATTTAGGGTCTTCCCAACGTCGAAGCATAAGGAAAATGCGGGTAAATCCTCGCCTCGAGAAGCCGTAAAAAGTACCGCCCCTTTTTGACCTGGGATTATATATTTATTAGAGCCTTATCAAACCCCTAAATTCGACTTTGTTGGCGAAAATCGCCCTTCGCTCATTTTCGCAGGCAGCAAGCTGGGTTGATGCCTGTCCCTACGCCTCCGCCCACTCTTCCAGCTTCAGACCCGGCACGCGCTTGAATTCCCTTGTGCTGCGCGGGCGCGCTGTGGCGTTACCCCACCTTCACGATGGGGGCGTAGTCCTTCAGGAGCTTCTTCGTCTGGCCGGTTTTCGCGAAGCGGATGTGGAGCGTGTCTCCGTCGACCTTCACGACCTTGCCGCGGCCGAACGTCTTGTGATCGATCGCGTCGCCCACGGCGAACGTGACGCCGGCCGCCGCCTTCTTGCCGGCCTTCGGGTTCACATACCCGCCCGAACCGTGAGCGCTCGACCCCGTGTGCCCGCTTCTGCCCGCACGGTCGCGGTCGCCGCGCCCGGCGCTGCCCGACGCGCTCGAGCGGCCGAACACGCGCCCGCCGCCCGCCTCGGTGCCGCTGCCGGCGATGCCGCGGCGGCTGCCGCGCTTCTCCCAGCCCGTGCCCGAGAAGCC
>CAKTSW010000208.1 GCA_934613165.1 uncultured Ellagibacter sp. | reverse complement strand
ACCCTCCCATCGTTTGAAAACACTGCGGGAAAGTATAGCGCAAGGCGCACGCGAGCTCACGCGCTCGGCCTTCCAAGGGCCCGCCGCCGCTACTTCCCTTCGCGTTCGCCCACCTTCACAGCCACCTCCGCGATGCCGTCGCATCCGGCGAGCGCGCGCTCCACGCCGCGGATGACCTCGGGGTCGCTGATCTCGCTCAGCAGCTTCTCGGACGCGGCGTTGGCTTCCTCGCCAGCCGTCTGGCGACGCATCTCGCTCGGGCCGATCGACATGTAGGCGACGCCCTGGCTGCGCGCCGACTTCGCCTGCAGGGCTAGGAATGCGAAGCCCGCCACGCCCGCGACCAGGGACGCGGCCAGAATACCGAGCTTCGCCGCGGCAATTGTCGTGGCATCAGCGTACGCCAGGTTCGCTACGAAGATGGACATCGTGAACCCGACGCCGCCCAGAATAGCGGCACCCACCATGTGCATCCAGTTCACGTTCTCGGGCAGGTTCGCCACCTTGAACTTCACCACGATGAAGCTCGCCGCCACGATGCCGAGCGGCTTGCCCACCACAAGCCCGAAGAACACGCCGAGAAGCGCCGGGTTCGCGATAAGCGAGGACAGGTCGGTCCCGACGAGGCTCACGTTGGCATTGGTGAGCGCGAACAGGGGCAGGATGCCGAAGTACACCCATGGGTACAGCAGGTGCTCGAGCCGCGTCGCCGGCGGCACGACCTGCTTGGCCACGCGCGAAAGCGATGACACCGTCTCCAGGTATTCCTCCTGGCCGATGACGGGAGCCTGCGCGTCGAACGAGCTTTTCGCCTCGCTCACCTTCTGGTCGGACCAGCGCACGAAGCTCTTCAGGTTCACGCGCGACCCCGACGGGATGGTGAACGCCAAAAGGACGCCGGCAATGGTCGAATGCACGCCCGACATGAACACGCAGTACCACAGCACCGCCCCGACCAGCAGATACGCGTACAAGGAATACACGTGGCTCTTGTTCATGAGCAGAAGGATGCAGAACACGACCGCCGCGCACGCGAGCCAGAACAAAGACGGGCTCTGCCCGTAGAACACCGCGATCACGAGGATGGCGATGATGTCGTCGGCCACGGCGAGCGTGCTTAGGAACACGCGCACGCCGTTGGGCACGCGGTTGCCCAGAAGCGCCAGGATGCCGAGGGCGAACGCGATGTCGGTCGCGGTGGGAACGCCCCAGCCGCCCGCGGTTTCGGGGTTGCCGGCGTTGAACGCGGTGTAGATCGCGATCGGCGCGAGCACGCCGCCCACCGCGGCGACGATGGGAAGGATGGCCTGGCGGATGTTGGTGAGCTCGCCCACCGTCATCTCGTACTTGATTTCCAGGCCGACGAGCAGGAAGAACACCGCCATGAAGACGTCGTTGATGATGTGGGAAAGCGACAGCGTCGCATGATTGTCGCCGAAGATGAAGCCGACTTCGGTATGCCAGAACTCCATGAAAGGACCGCTTGCCGCGGTGTTCGCCACGATAAGCGCCACGATGGCTCCAAAGAGCATGGCGCCCGCCGCCTTCGTCGACGAGCTCGTGAACTGCACGAGCTTGCGATAGCGCGCCTGGTGCCCCTGCACCTCGTTGATGTAGATGCGGCCCGGCTCGGGGGGCTTCCCCTCGGGCGCGGGTACGTTATGTGCGTTATGGTCGGTCATGCTTTGCGTTCCAATCCGGCGTGCGCGCTTTGAAGGCACACGCCACGCGTTCGGGCGTTTCTCTCATTATCGGGCAATAAGACCGTTTCTTTACGCGAAAAACCGCCTTTCACCTGGGATTGTCATAAAAGCGTTGCCCGATAAGGCCTAAATCTCCCCCTTTCGCGCACGCCGTTTTAGGTTATGCTGTGATATGTCAGCTTCGAGGTAAGGAGCCACGGGAATCATGCAACGGGTAAGGAAAAATCACAGCGAACCCGCATGAGCCCGCGGGCATTCCGCCCGAGCTGTTTTTTATTCGCCACGATTGTGAGGTGGTAAGTATGAGCATTACCGTATCCGGCCGCAAAATGCCTGTAACCGACGCACTGCGCGAATACGCCGAGGCGAAAATCGGCAATTCCATGAAGGTCATGGACATCGACCCGCTCAACGCCGAAGTCGTCCTCAGCAAGGAGAAGAACCCGGCCAACCCGCGCCCGGACACCTGCGAGGTCACGCTGCGCACGAAGGGCCACATCATCCGCGTGGAAGAGCGCGAGGAAGACATGTACGCCGCGATCGACGTCGCGGCCGCGAAGGTTCTGCGCCAGCTGCGCAAGTTCAAGACGCGCGTGGTCGACCGCAAGACCCGCACGGGCGAGAAGACCGTCGACGCGTCGGCCATTCCCGTCTCCACCGGAGAGCTCGACCTCGACGGCCTTATGGAAGAGCTCGCCGGCGACGAAGTGGTGCGCGTGAAGGAAATCGAGTTCGCCCCGCTCACGGAAGAGGAAGCGCTCGTGCAGATCGACCTGCTCGACCACGACTTCTTCGTCTACACCGATCGCGACACCAATCTCGTCAATGTTCTTTATCGCCGCGACGATGGAGGTTACGGCCTTTTGAAGCAGAAGGCATAAGCGATACGGTACAATGCTTGCCGTTCGTTTTACCGTGAGAAAGGACGCCTTCAATGGCTACGCTTGATACCATCAAGGAAGTTCTCCAGGAGAACCTCGACATCGAACCCGAGAACGTGACCGAGGATTCCACGTTCGACGATCTCGGAATCGACTCCCTCGACATGGTCGAGCTCATCTGCGACCTCGAGGAGAAGTGCAGTGTCGACTTCGGCGAGCCGGAAGGCCTCGAAACCGTCGGCGATCTGGTCGAGTACATCGACAACCTGTAAGTTTTCGCCGCACGCGAAAAGACCCCGCATATGCGGGGTCTTTTTGTTGCCTTGCGTCCGCTCTGCCCGCACGGGAGCGCCGGGGCGCGTGGCGGCTTTCCCGCGTTGCGCCCCCGTTCGCGATGCGCCCCGATGCCCTAGCGCAAGGACGAGCGGCGGCGGGACAGCGCGGCGAAGGCCACGGCAGCCACGAGAAGCACGGCAACCGTGGCGACGCGCCCGATGCTCAGGGATTTGTAGCCGACAGCGAAAACGGCAACCCCGAACAGCGCCATGAGCGCGCAGAGGGCGGAGAGCCATTTGAGGTACAGCCGTTTTTCCATTTACGCCACATCCTTCTCGCTCAGCCGGCCGCGGAACGTGCGGTAAACGATGACGTGGTAAACGAGCACGAGCGGAACGCCGATGGCGGCGATGCCCGTCATCCAAGCGAGCGAAAGCTCGGACGACGCCGCGTTCGCGGCCGTGATGGTGACGCCCGCGCTTCCCGGAGCCGCGACGACAAGGTTCGGGAACATCGATGCCGCGAGCAGCGCCACGAGAAGAACCGCCCCCGCCGATTGCAAAACAAACGAGGCAAGATCCCGCCCGCGCACCTGACCAGCGTAGATGGACGCGCCGACGCAAACGAGGAACGCGGCGGCGAGCACCCAGCAAACCGGCCACATGGCAGCCTCGATTTCGGGACGCACGCCCAGAAGCGCATACGCGCTCGCCGCAAGGAACAGCACGACGACGCACGCCTGCAGCGCGCGGGAAAGCTTGCGCGCACGGGCGCGGATGGCGCTTTCGACCGGCGTTTTCAGCGCGACCCACAGGCTTCCGGCGGCAAGGCACATCGCGCACCCCAAAAGCCCGACGAGCAGCGTGAATGGCGTGATGAGTCCCAGAAGCGGGACACCGGCGTAATCGCCGTTCGCCGCAAGGGGAATCCCTGCGAAGGCGTTGCCCACGGCGACCCCGAGCAGAAGCGCCGGCAGAAGCGACCCCACGACGAAGCAGATATCCCACACGCGCGCCCATTTCGGGTCATGGGCGCGGAACTCGAACGACACCGCGCGCACGATGAGCCCGAACAGGACGAGCATCACCGCAAGGTAGAAGCC
>CAKTSW010000207.1 GCA_934613165.1 uncultured Ellagibacter sp. | reverse complement strand
GTTTGCAGGTTCGCATGCGTCTCGGGGTTTCGCGGCATGAAGAGCGTGCAGCAGTCCGGGGCGTCCTGCGACGAGATGTCGAACGTACCGAGCTTCTGCGCCTGCGCGATGATCTCGAGCTTGTCGGTGCCGATCATCGGGCGGAAGACCGGCAGGTCGACCGCGTCGTTGGTGGCGCGGATGTTGTCGAGCGTCTGCGAAGCGACCTGCCCCAGGCTCTCGCCGGTGACGAGGGCCTTCGCGTGCTCGTAGTGCGCGATGCGCTCGGCGACGCGGAACATGAGGCGGCGGTACAGGATGACGCGCAGCTCGGGCGGCGCCGAGAGGGCGATCTCGCGTTGATAGTCGCCGAACGGGACGACGTAGACGCGCGCGATGCAGCCCGTCTTCTCGAGCACGTGCGCGATGTCGTCGACCAGGAACTCGGACGCGTCGGAGGTTTGCGGGCGGCCCGAGAAGTGCACACCGATGCAGATGGCGCCGCGGCGTGCGATGCGCCAAAGCGCCACGGGCGAGTCGATGCCCGAAGACAGAAGGCTCACCACCGTGCCCGAGCTTCCGACGGGAAGCCCGCCGATGCCGGGGATGCTGCGCGCGTACACGTAGGCCGCGCTCTGCACGACCTCGATGCCGACGACGAGGTCGGGGTCCTTCATCTGCACCTTCACGTCGGGGTACGCGTCGGAGAGGCGCCCGCCGACGATCTGGTTGATCTCCATGGAGTTCACGGGGAAATCGGTGTGGTTGCGGCGCGCATGCACCTTGAAGCTCGCGAACGTTCCCGACTCGGCCATCGCCTGGATGCCGGCGTCGGTCATCTCGTCGAGGTCGCGCTCGCATTTGAAACCGCACGAGACGCGCGCCGTGCCTGGGATGTTCTTGATCGCGTCGGCGCAGGCCACCATCGTGTCGTGGTCCGTGCCTTCCTTCAAGAACACGCACAAACGGCCCGATATGCGGTGGATCGTCACGACGGGGAAAGAAACGAGATGCGCCTCGAGGTTCTTCAGGAGGCGCATCTCGAAAGTGGAGCGGTTGTGGCCCTTCAGGCCGATCTCGTGGTAATGGACGAGACAAATTCGCTGGTATTCTGCCATGAAAAGCCTTTATACCTCTAGTGGTTCTTGATGTCGATGCTTTCGGGGTCGTACGAGACGTCGCCGTTCGCGATCTCGTTGAAAGCGATGGTGAGCGGCTTCTTGTTGGCCGCGCGCGCGATTTCGGCCGCGGTCTGCAGCTGGATGGCTCGATCGCGCTGGCCGCGCATCATGTCGTTGATGTCGTGCGCGCGCTTCGAGGCGAGAGCGCACAGAAGGAAACGGTCCTGATCGGTCTTTTCGAGAAGGTCGTTGATCCTCGGTTCGATAATGCTCATTGCGTGACTTCCTTATTGTTGTTCAGCTTGTTCGTTGACGTAGGCGACCAGTTCGCGCGTTGCCTCGTCGAGATCGTCGTTGATAACCCGAATATCATACTCCATTTTGCGCGAAAGCTCCACCTGAGCAGCCTTCATGCGCGAGGCGATGACGTCTTCGGTCTCGGTGTGGCGGCCGCGCAGGCGGCTTTCGAGCACTTCAAGCGACGGCGGCTCGATGAAGACGAGGTGCGCTTGGGGGATCTTGTCCTTGATTTGGAAGGCCCCCTGCACGTCGATTTCGAGAATGACCTGCTTGCCTTCGGCCATCTTCGCCTCGACCGCCGCGCGGGGCGTGCCGTAGCTGTTGCCCGCGTAGGTCGCCCATTCGAGCAGGCCGTCTGCGGCAACGAGCTCATCGAATTCGTCGCGCGTCTTGAAGTAGTAATGCACGCCGTCGATCTCGCCCTCGCGCGGTGCGCGCGTGGTGGCCGAGACGGACACCCATGCATCGGGGACTTCGTGCAGCAAACGGGCCACCAGCGTGCCTTTGCCGGCACCTGATGGCCCAGATACGACGAAAAGGTTTCCGCGACGCATGCGCGAACTAGCCCAAGCGCTCCAGAAGGGCGCTGCGCTGACGATCGCCCAGGCCGCGAAGGCGACGGCTTTCTGCGATCTGCAGTTCCTTCATGATTTTCTCGGCCTTGGCCTTGCCGTAGCCGGGAAGGGTCTCGATGAGGGTGGAGACCTTCATGCGACCGACAACGGGGTCTTCTTTCATGTCGAGGACCTTTTCGAGCGTGAGCTTGCCGCTCTTCAGGTCGTCGCGAACCTCAGCGCGCTTGATGCGAGCGGCCTTGGCCTTTTCGAGAGCCGCCTGACGCTCTTCGGGGCTGAGTTGAGGAATAGCCATCGTGTATCTCTCCTTCGTGTCGGTACGACGCTTCTGCTATGAGGTAGGGGCTTTGTCGCAAATTGTATATGCCCTGCTGGTCATTCGTAAAGCAGCATTTCCGCAACCGGACTGCTTTTTCGCGTCGACCCATTGTAGCGGCACGCCGCGCATAATGCACGGCGTGCCTGGTCAACGCCCGCTAATCTTCACCTGTTTCCCACGAATGGTCAAGGGTCGAGCCCGAAAATGCCTAGGCTAAAGCGCAGGTAACGGGCATAGTGTCCGATTTTCGCGCTTAGCCAAGCTCGGCGGCGATTGCCTCAAAGGCGGCCACGGGGTCGTCCGCCTGGGTGATGGGCCTTCCGACCACGATGTGCGACGCGCCCCACTCAAACGCCTGGGCGGGCGTGGCGATGCGGGACTGGTCGCCCTTGGCGGCGCCGGCCGGGCGGACGCCGGGAGTGACGATGAAGGCATCGGGGCCCAAGATGGCGCGCAGGCTCTCCGCCTCCCACGGCGAGCAGACCACACCCGAAAGCCCCGCTCCCTTTGCCTGAGATGCAAGCGATTCCACCTGCTCGGGCAGGCTGCGGGAAACGCCCGTCGCCGCAAGGGACTCGGCATTCATCGACGTCAGGACCGTGATCGCGAGCGTCGCGGGAGGGCGCCCGCCGCGCTTGAACGCCGCGGTCTCGGCGCCCCGCTGCCCCGCCGCCATCATGTCCGCGCCGCCCGCCGCATGCATCGTGAGCATGTCGGCGCCGGTGAGCACCGCGCTTGCCGCGGCCCCTTCCACCTGGTGCGGGATATCATGGAACTTGAGGTCGAGGAAGACGTTGAAGCCGAGCTGCTTGAAGGTCTCGACGATCTTCGGGCCCTCGGCGTAGTAGAGCGTCATGCCCACCTTGAGCCACTTCGCATGCCCGCGCAGCTGCACCGCCAGACAAAGCGCGGTCGCCGCGTCGCAGTCGAGCGCGACGATGACGCGGTCGCGCGCGGGCTCGTCGTTGAAGTTCGCTAGCATTCCAGTGCTCCTATCAACTCGTTCACGTCGGAAACTCCCTGCTCCTCGCAGTATTCGGCGATGCCGTCGATGACGTCGACCGTCGCTTCGGGGTTCACGAAGTTGGCGGTGCCGACGGCGACCGCGGTGGCGCCGGCCAGCATGAATTCGACGGCGTCAATGCCGTTCGAGACGCCCCCCATGCCGAGGATCGGGACGTTCACGGCCTTCGCGCACTGCCACACCATGCGAAGCGCCACCGGCTTCACCGCAGGGCCGGAAAAGCCGCCGACCGCGCGCGCGAGCACGGGCTTCCTGCGGCGCGCGTCGATGGCCATGCCGAGCAGCGTGTTGATGAGCGAGATGGCGTCGGCGCCCGAGGCCTCGGCCGCTCGCGCGATCTCGGTGACGTCGGTCACGTTGGGCGTGAGCTTCACGATGAGCGGGCGCTTTGTGGCGGCGCGGCACATGCCCACGACCTTCTCGACGCTTTCCACGTGCGTGCCGATCGTCATGCCGCCGGCGTCGACGTTCGGACAGGATATGTTCACCTCGTACGCGTCGACGGGCGCGTCTTCAAGTGCCTCGATGACCTGGACGTACTCGTCGAAGCTGTGCCCCGACACGTTCACGATCGTGGTCGCTGCGACGCTTTCAAGCCACGGGAGCTCGTGTTCTTTCAGGTGCGCGACGCCGGGGTTTTGAAG
>CAKTSW010000206.1 GCA_934613165.1 uncultured Ellagibacter sp. | reverse complement strand
GCCCAGGAAAGCGTGGGAACGGGCGAGATGCGCGGGTACACGTAGGCGACAACGCCGTTCGCCGCGAAGATAGAGGCCGCGCGGCGCACGAACTCCTCGCCCTTGTTGCGGCTGTCGCGCGCTATCGCGACCGAGGGGTTGCTGAACGTGGCGTTCAGGTAGTCCGAGAAACCCTGCGTGGCACGGCCGACGGTGTACACGTTCATGCGATTCGTGCCCGCGCCGAGCACGCCGCGCAGGCCCGCCGTGCCGAAGGCGAGGTCCCGGAAGAACGCGTCGGTCATGAGGCCCTCGTCACCCGCGTCCGCCGCTTCGGCAATCTTTTCAAGCTCGGCGGAAAGCTCGGCGTCGTCGACGTTTTCCATCCAATGCGCCAGCTCGGCGCGCATATCGCGATCAGTCATGCTGCTCCTTCGAACGAGTGCGTTGCGCCCAGTTTAGCGCATGCGCGTCCGCCGCCGCGCGCCTCGGCGTAAACGGCGCAGAAACTTCGCGCGCACCTTGGCCGGCAGCCGCTTCGCGCCGAAGGCCGTTTCACCTGCCCCCTTGGATTGAGGGAAACAGCTTTTGCGGCAACCGAATAATCGGCGCTTTGAAGATGCGAAGAAACCAGAGCCGACCATTGACGAAGCAGGTGGAGGTTCTTCCTCGATGCGCTTGACCTCGCGCTTGCCGACGGCGACTTTTGCCCCTTGCCCTTTTCCGGTTGCTATTCTCGATCCAGTTCCTTGATGATGCGGGCGGGCACTCCTCCCACGACGCAATTGTCGGGCACGTCTTTGGTGACCACGGCCCCAGCCGCGACGACGACGTTGTCACCGATGGTGACGCCGCCGACGATGGTGCAGTTCCCGCCGATCCACACGTCGTTGCCGACGGTGATGGGCTTGCTGATGGCGAGTCTGTCTCGTCGTCCCTTCGGATCGAGAGGGTGGCCGGTGGTGGCGATGAGCGTTCCCGGCCCCACCATGCAATAATCGCCGAAAGTGACGGGCGCGCCGTCCAGGATGGTCACGTTGAAGTTGGCGGTAAAACGCTTCCCCACCCTGATGTTCTTGCCGTTGTCGCAGTGGAAACCCGGCTGGATATCCAGCTCGGGCCCTGCCTCGCCCAAAAGGGCGCGCGCCGCGGACTCGCGAGCGGCCGCGTCGAGAGGATCTACCGCGTTCAGGGCCGCACAGCGCATCGACGCCGTGTCCTTCATGGCGACAAGTTCGGGGTCGTCGTAGCGATACGGAAGTCCCTCGACGAGCTTTTCCATTTCCGTCAACATCGGTCACCTACCTAACTTACGCCGGTGCGCATATCGCGATCGGCCATACTATTTCGTTTAACGTTACGATGCGCCCAGTCTAGCGCATGTGCCTGCCGCCCGCCGCGGACACCCCTCAGGCCCTTCGCGGCAGGTGGCGAACTCGTCGACCTCGGTCGCACCTCGCCATTGCCTTATAGAAAGGATGCGAATAGCAAGGGCGCTCATTGCCTTTTCGTCCGCCGTCCTCGATAATAGATGGGATTGGACGGGAGAACATGGGCTTATTCGGGAACAAGAAGAAAGAGCAGGTCGACGGCGCACGCGCGTTTTCCGACGCATGCCGCAACGCGGCCGATTCCGTCTCCATCCTCTTCCGCGAAAGCGATCTTTACCCCGTCTACATCTCCCCCGCTTTCAAACGCGCCTTCGGCGTCGACGCCGAGCGGCTCGTCGACGACGTCGAAACGCTTCTGCGCTTCATCCCCGACGAAAGCCGCCTTGCCGTGAAGCGCCGATGCGAGGAGTGGGACCGCGAAAAAACGCTCACGCTTCGCTTCCCCTACCTCATGCCCGGCGTGGACGCGCAGACCGAACCCGCGCGAAAGCACTTCAGGGCGACGCTCACCCCGCAGGACGGCGCCATCTTCGCGTCGATCGTCGACGTCACCTCCGAACAGGCGCTCGTCGACGAGGCGCGCGCCGAGCGGGACCACGCGCTTGAAATCGTGGAGAGCCGTGCGGACTTCATGAGCCAGATGAGCCACGAAATCCGCACGCCCCTGAACGGCATCAAGGGCCTCATCCTCCTCGCGAAGGACCACGCCTCCGAGCCCGACCGGCTCACCGACGACCTTTCGCGCGCGGGCGAGCTGTCGGGGTATCTGCTCTCGCTCATCAACGACGTGCTCGACATGAGCCGTCTGAACAGCGGACACGTCGAGCTCGAAAAGCTCCCGTTCGACATGCGCCTCGTCGCGAACGACCTCGAGAACATGTTCGGGGCGCAGGCGACGGACAAGGGCCTTTCCTTCTCCGTCGCGCTCGAGGACTGCGAGAACATCTTCCTCGTCGGCGACCGCATGCGGTTGAACCAGATCATCGTCAACTTCGTGTCGAACGCGCTCAAGTTCACAAGCGCCGGCGGCAAAGTCAGCGTCACCTTCCGCGAGATGTACCGCAGCGGCGGCTCGGTCAACTACATGATCCGCGTGCGCGACACGGGCAAGGGCATGGACCCGCGGTTCATCGGCCGCATCTTCAAGCCCTTCGAGCAGGAAGACCGCACCATCGCCCGGCGCTTCGGCGGCACGGGGCTCGGCATGGCCATCACGAGCGCGCTCGTCGAGCTTTCCGGCGGCGAGATCGTGGTCGACACCGAGCTCGGGCGCGGCAGCGACTTCACGGTCTACCTCCCCTTCGAGGTGGCGACGCCCGCGCAGATTGAGGAGCTTGCGCGCGAAAGCGCCACGCTCGAAACGCTCGCCGGCGCGAACGAGTCCGTGCCCGACTACGACTTCGCCGGCAAGCGGTTCCTCTTGGCCGAGGACAACGAGCTCAACGCCATGATCGCCGAGGAGATCATCGGCGCGCTCGGCGTCACGGTCGACGTGGCCAACGACGGGCCGGTCGTGGTGGACATGTTCGATAAATCGGAGCCCTACGCCTACGACGCGATCCTCATGGACATCCAGATGCCCACCTACAGCGGGTGGGAGGCCACGCGCCGCATCCGCGCGATGGCGCGCCCCGACGCGGCGAGCGTGCCCATCATCGCGCTGTCCGCGAACAACTACGTGGAGGATGCGCGCGCCTCGCGCGAGGCCGGCATGAACGGGCACGCCGGCAAGCCCATCGAAATCCCCGAATTGAAATCCCAGCTCGCAGCCGCGGCTGCCGAGTCAGCCTACAGAAGGGACCAACCTTGATCGTCGAACAGTCGAAAGCCATCATCGCCGAAGTGGGTCGCGCCCTCATCGGAAAGCGCGAGGTCATCGAGCAGGCGCTCATGGCCATCTACGCCGGCGGCCACATCCTTTTGGAAGACGCCCCCGGTACCGGCAAGACCACGCTCGCGCTCGCGCTGTCGCGCGCCCTCGGGCTCGAGTACAAGCGCGTCCAGTTCACGCCCGACACCACGCCTTCCGACATCACCGGGTTCACTATGTACGACCGCGACTCGGGCGAATTCCGTTTCACGTGGGGTGCCGTGAACTGCAACCTTCTGCTCGGCGACGAGATCAACCGCACGAGCGCGAAGACCCAGTCGGCGCTGCTCGAGGTCATGGAGGAGCACGCCGTCACCGTCGACGGCGAAACGCGCCCCGTGCCGCGCCCGTTCATCTGCATCGCGACGGAGAACCCCGTGGGTTCCGCCGGCACGCAGCCTCTGCCCGACAGCCAGCTCGACCGCTTCATGGTGCGGCTTTCCATCGGGTACCCTTCCACCCAAGACCAGATCAGCATCCTGAAGGCGAAACGCTACGACAACCCGCTCGACAGCATCGAGGCGAAAGTGGGCCGCGACGACTTGATCGAGGTTCAGAACTTCCTCGGCAACGTCACCGTGACCGACGCTGTGCTCGAATACATCGTGCGTCTCTGCGAGCAGACGCGCACGATGGACTTGGTGGAAGTCGGCGTGAGCCCGCGCGGCATCCTCGCGCTCACCCGCATGTCCCGCGCCTGCGCTCTCATCCGCGAGCGCGACTTCGTCATCC
>CAKTSW010000205.1 GCA_934613165.1 uncultured Ellagibacter sp. | reverse complement strand
ACAGGTTGTACTCGGGGCCGGCCGAATATCCGATGTTCTTCGGGTTGTCGAAGTCGAAGCAGTTGGCGGCCTGATACGGCGGCAGGAACGCATCGGCGTCGGCCGCGTCGGGCACGTCGACCGTCTCGTAGGTGTGCGTGAGCGCGAAACCGTCGAGGTTCACCATGAACGGCGTGAGCACGTCGGCGTCCTCGGCCACCGCGTACGCCATAAGCGCCAGGTCAAGCGCCTCTTGGTTGTTTTCGGCATAGGCTTGGATCCAGCCGTGGTCGAGCAACGCCAGGGAATCGCGCTGGTCGCCGTAGATGTTCCATGGCAGCGCCGTCGCGCGGTTCGCGTTCATCATCACGATGGGGAAACGCCCGCCCGCCGCATACGTGAGCACCTCGGCCATGTAGAGCAAACCTTGGCTCGACGTGGCCGTGAACGTGCGCGCGCCCGTGGCGGATGCGCCCATCGCACACGAAAGCGCCGAATGCTCCGATTCGACGTGCACGTATTCGGCCTTGAGCGCGCCCGATTCCACCATCTCGGAAAGGCGCTCGACCACCACGGTCTGCGGCGTGATGGGGTATGCCGAAATCACCTGCGGGCGTGCCAGGCGCACGCCTTCGGCGAAAGCCTCGTCGCCGGAAAGGAATCGCTTCATTTACGCCGTCACCTCGCTTTCGGGGACCATGGCAAGCGCGTCGAAACGGCACACCGACACGCATACCCCGCACCCCTTGCAGAAGTCGTAGTCGATTGCGATGGGAGAGTCATTCCTAGGTTCGCCCAAGGAAGTCAGCGAGCGGACGGCCGGCGCTTCAGATTGCGGCGAAGCACCGACGACGCGTGCTTCTGCACGCGAGGAGGGGTTGGAGCCGCAAGATGAGGTGCCCGCCGCCCGCGCAGCATCGACTTCGTCGGCGGGCCGACAGGCCCGCCGAACAACAGTTCCATCGGGGCAGTACAAGTAGCATTGCAGGCAGCCCGTGCATTTCTCGGCGTCGACGACGGGCCGCTTGTTGCGCCAGCCCGCGTTCTTCGCAACAAGATAGCCGCCCGCGAAGCAGGTGGTGCGAGCGAAATCGGCCGGGTCGAGCACGGCATCCTGTAACGAGGGGACAATCGCCCCTTCGCGCGAAACGGGCTGGTCAACGGCATGCTTCGCGGCGGATACACCCGCAGGTTCCTCCCCTGTTTCACGTGAAACACCCGCTTGCGCTTCCACACCCTTCAACCGGCCGAGAACCGCCGAGGCCGCCCTGTCGACCACGCGCTTGTTCGCGTCGTGGAGCTTGCGCGGCATGTAGTCTTCAATGGCCGCCTTCACGTCGGCTTCGGAGACGCGGTCGCACACCGCGCACAGCGCGCCGAGCAGCGCCGTGTTAGGAATGGGGCGCCCGAGTTCGGCCTGGGAAATGCCGTTGGCGTCGATGGCGACGACGCGCGGATCGTCGATGACGCGGGTCGTGTTCACCACCGCCATGCCGCCCGGCTTCAACTCGTCTTCCCACCCGCCTCCGAAAAGCGTGTCGTCCAGGTACACCACGTAGTCGGCCCGAGAAACGGCGCTCCTATCGCCGATGGGCTCGTCGGACATCTTCGTGAACGCGCGCATGGGCGCGCCGCGTCGTTCGGGACCGAACGACGGGAACGCAAGCGCGTAGCGGCCGTCCGCAAACGACGACGCCGCACCCAGAAGTCGCGCCGCCGTGAACGCCCCCTGCCCGCCACGGCCGTGCCAGAGCACTTCGATCATTTCCATCTCGCCTTCTTGTTAGTTCTTGAAGCTGTTCCCAGTATAGGCAAAACGAAACGGCGCGCCGCGCCCTTCAAGCCGACGCACCGAAAACGAACAGGGGAAGGCGGCCGGGGGGAACCCGCAAACCCCTCCCCTCGATCCGCGCGAGCGAACCTACTTCCCCGCAATCTGCGACAGTGCCCGCACAAGCGCCTCGGAATCGAGTGGCTTTGCCAAATGGGCGTTCATTCCCGCCTCGCGGGAGCGCTTGCGGTCTTCGGCGAACGCGTTCGCGCTCATGGCGATGATGGGCACCGAGGACGCATCGGCGCGGTTGAGCGAGCGTATGCGGCGCGCGACTTCGTAGCCGTCCATCACTGGCATCATGATGTCGGTGAGCACGACGTCGAGCGAGAACGGCTCGCTCTTGCAGAATTCCTCGACCGCGCGGCCCCCATCGGGGACGTACACCACCTCGGCGCCCGCCGACGTCAACATGAACTGGGCGATCTCGGCGTTGAGTTCGTTGTCTTCCGCGAACAGGATGCGCATCCCCCGAAGCGTGACCAAGTCGTCGTCGCGCGACGGAACGACGACGGCGTCGGGTTCCGCAACGTCGAACGAAAGCCGTATCGTGCAGGTCGTGCCTTCGCCGAGCACGCTGTCGAAGAACATCGAACCGCCCATCGCGTCGACGAGCTGCTTGGCGATAACCGTTCCCAGCCCGGTGCCGGACGGCTTATGCTCGGTCGCTTGGTTTTCGCGCGTGAACGGCTCGAACATGTGCTTCTGGAACTCCTCGCTCATGCCGATGCCGTCGTCCTCGATGACGGTTTCGTACGTCGCGCGGACACCGTCGAAAAGCACTTCGCGGCAGGCGAAGCGCACGTGCCCGCCGGCGTTGTTGTACTTCACCGCATTGCTCGCGATGTTCATGAACAGGCGCTTCAGGTGCAGCTCGCTCGCAACGACGCACGGATGCTCGACGGCGCTTTGGTCGCACGCGATCGATATGCAACGCCCGCTTGCCTGGCGTTCCAGCATCTCGCACACGCCCGCGTTCAAGTCGACGAGGTTGATCGGACGCATCTCGAGCACGACCTCGCCGTTATACTGCTCCATTTCGGTCGCTTTGCTGACGCTGCGGTCAAAGCGGGCATACGGCACCGCGGCGGAGAGCGTTGCTACCTGTGCCGCGCCGCGCTCGCGGAAAAGGCGCAGAATTTCCTCGTCCGGCTTCGCGCCGTGCTCGATGGAATCCACGCCGTTTTCCAGCGCCACGCGCACGCCCTCGGGACTTTCGACATGCGCCGCAACGGGCAGGCCGAGCCTGTGCGCCTCGCCGCACGCCGCACGGACGTACTCCGGCGGCATTTTCAGCTCGCCCGGCTCGCCCTTTTTCTTTGCATCCAGCACGCCGCCGGTGATCATGAGCTTGATGAGATCGGGTTTTCCCTGCGCGATCTTTCGCACGTCCTCCGCGGCCTGCGCGGCGCTCGTCGCCTCGTAAGCGAGCGAGCCCGCCATATGCCCGCCGGGGACGGAAACGGCCATGTCCGCGGCAAGGATGCGCGGGCCGTCGCACTTACCCTCGGCGATGCGGGAGCGCAGGCGCGTATCAATGTCCGCAATGCCGCCGACGGTGCGGATCGTCGTAACGCCGCTCATAAGCTGCGTCTTGGCGTACCCCTCGCACATGGCGAGCGCGATGCGCCGTGTGAGCGCCATGGACGTCATAAACTTTACGAGCTTGCGGGGATTGCCCTGCTTTTTCGGGCTGCCGCTCGCGGGCAGATGAACGTGCAGGTTGATGAGGCCCGGCATGAGATATCCGCCTTTCAAATCGACGATCTCAAAGCCGGCGAGATCCGTCCCCTCAGGGACGATATCGAGGATATTCTCGCCGTCCGTGCGCAGCACCAGGCCGTGCTGCGGCTGCATATCCGCGATGCCGTCGAGCAGCACGCCGTTCGTGTAAGCGTATTTCATCGGTTCCACCTCGCTGTATTTATACGTTATTATAATATCCCTTTTTCCGTGTTCTGCAAGAACAAAATCGCCGCGGCGTCCGGTCTCGGACGTCGCGGCGGGATCATTAAAGAACTTTCGAGAGGAATGTCTGCGTGCGGGGATTCTGCGGATGGTCGAAAAGCTCGGAGGGCGTGTTTTCCTCAAGGATCGCGCCGCCGTCCATGAAGATGACGCGGCTTGCCACCTCGCGGGCGAAGCCCATCTCGTGCGTCACGAC
>CAKTSW010000204.1 GCA_934613165.1 uncultured Ellagibacter sp. | reverse complement strand
CCCGGCGCGAAGAACGCCAAGACGATCGCCGAGAACGTCAACGCCTACCTTTCGGCCTGCCAGCTGGGAATCACGCTCGCGTCGCTTGCTCTGGGTTGGCTGGGCGAACCTGCCATCTCGGCGCTCATCCGCCCGCTGTTCGTGCTGTTCGGCCTGCCCGACGCCGTCATCTCGGTTATCTCCGTCGCGATCGGCTACTTCCTCATGACGACGCTTCATGTGGTCACCGGCGAGCTCATCCCCAAGTCGTTCGCCATCTTCGCGACCGAGCGCTACGCTCTTATGACGGCGACGCCGCTTCTGTGGTTCTATCGCATCACGTACCCGATCATGGTGCTGTTCAACGGCATCACCAACGGGGTCGTTCGTCTTGCGGGCCACGACCCGGCTAACGAGCACGACGTGTACACCGACGAGGAAATCAAGCTGCTCATCGACGAGTCCACCGAAAACGGGCTCATCGACCCCGATCAGAACGAATACGTCGACAACATCTTCGACTTGGGCGACAAGGACGCCGAGGCCATCATGACGCCGCGCACCGAGCTTGTGTGCCTCGACCTGGAAGATTCGCTCGCCGAGAACCGCGAGCTGGCCGAACGCTACAAGTACACGCGCTACCCGGTGTGCCGGGGAAGCAAGGATCACCTCGTCGGGTTCGTCCACGTGAAGGACCTGTACCTCATGGAGTCCGGCGCGTCGATGGACGAGCTTCCGGTGCGCGAGCTCAACGCCGTCCCCGAAAGCATCCCCATCGCGAAGCTTCTGCAGTTCCTCCAGAAACGCCACACGAAGATCGCGGTCGTGGTCGACGAGCACGGCGGCACCGCCGGCATCGTCACGATGAGCGACATCATGGAGCAGATCGTGGGCAACGTCGACGACGAGTACAGCCACGGGATCGACGACGAAGTGGTGAAGCGCGACGACGGGACTTACCTCATCGACGGCTCGCTTCCGATCGACGACTTGGAAGAGCTCATCGGGTTTTTGCCCGAAGAGTCCGACGAGTGCGAAACGACCGGCGGCCTTCTGCTCGCCGCGTTCGACCGCATTCCGCAGGAAGGCGACACGGTGACGCTCGAAGGCCGCGAGGCCAAAGCGACGTTCGCCGTCGTGGAAATGGACCGTCACCGCATCGACAAGATCTCAGTCGCGGTCGAGCAAAAGCCGCAGAACCTCGAAGAGAAGTAGCGAGCCCGCGCTACCCGATGTCCTCTCCCACGAATCGCTCGGCGTTGTGCCAGGTCATCTTCTCGAAATCGCATTCGCTGAATCCCAGGCTTCGGAACAGGTCGTATTCTTTCACCGGGCTCCACATGGGGAAGTCCGACCCGAACAGGATGCGGTCGGCCCCGTACAGCTCGCAGAGCTCGCGCGTGCGGCGCGGGCCCAAGAACGTCTGCGCACTCGACATGTCCAAAAAGCAATTCTCGTTTTCCAGGTATTCGACGGCAAGGTCGAACACCGACCAGCCGCCGAAGTGCGCGGCGTCGACGACGAGGTTAGGGAACTCGTGCAGGATGCGCTTCATGCGCCGCGGATGCGAGTAGTCGGTCCGATAGTCGCCGCAATGGACGACGAGGGGCATCTTCCCCTCAATCATCTCGTAGATTCTCATGAGGCGCGGGTCGTCCATGTTCACGCCCTGGGTGTCGGGGTGGAGCTTCATGCCCTTAAGGCCGAGCTTCCGTGCCCGCTCGATCTCGCGCTCCGGGTCGGGGTAGTCCTGGTGCATCGCCATGAAGCCGATGAAAGTGGGGTGCTTGCGGCATTCTTCGGCGATGAAGTCGTTGATGTGCTCGACGTTCCCGGGTTTGGTGGCCACGGAATAGATGATGTGGTGGGTGATCGGCGACCCCTCGGTAAGGGAAAGCATCGCGTCGACCGAACCCAACGCCGACTCCATCGGGTAGCTGTAGAATTCGCCGACGCTTTCGGAGGCTCTACCTGCGATCTTGTCGGGATATACATGCGCGTGGGCGTCTACAACGGTCATGAGCGCGCTCCTTCGTCCGATGGTTTCGCCGGGGCGGACGCCCCGCTTGCGCGCTCTTCGCCCGCTCGGCGGACGTGCGCTTGTTGGGCGGCGTCTTTCAGGTGCGCGGCCGCGTCCTGGGCCCGCGTCGCCGCGATCTCGGACGCATGCGTTGCCGCCTGGGCCGCGGTCGCGGCGGTGCCGGAAGCGAAGTAGGCCGCGTCGAGCGTGCAGGCGGCCGCGCCCGCAACGACGTGGGCGGCGTCGTTGGCCGCTTCCGCCGCCGTGTTCGCCGCCGACGCGATCGCGTCCGTCAAGGCCTCGGGCGCGCGCTTTCCTGCATGGGCTGCCGCAGGCGCGTTCTCGGTAGCGGCAACGGCCGCCGCGGTGGAAGCGCCTTCCTTTCCCGTATCGGCGGCGCCCTTTGCGCTCAAGATGAGCATCTGCAGGCGGTTCTCGATGTTCGCGAAGCTCACGTCGGGGTCGTAGTCCAAAGGCAGGATGTTCGCGTTCGGGTACATCTCCTTCAGTCGCTTGGCGATGCCTCGTCCCACCACGTGGTTGGGCAGGCACCCGAACGGCTGCAGGATCAGAAACGACGTGCAGCCGTGGGCCGCGTGGTGCAGGATCTCGCCGGGGATGAGCACGCCTTCGCCCGCGTCGAACGTGTGGTGGATGATGGGATCACTCGCGCGCACAAGGTCGGGCATGCGGCACGGCGGCTCGTAGAGCGGATGCGCGCTAGCGATGGCGTCGCAGGTGTTGTGGGCGACGTCGAACACGCTATCAGCCACGGCATGCCAGGCTTTCTCCGTGAAAGGCCTGGTCACATGGTATTCCTTTTCCTGGGCATGCTGGTAGAAGTACGTCTTCCTGATGACGTCGGTCATGCGGGCCTCGATGACCTCCATGCCGTTGCGCTCCAGGTACAGCTCCACGTCGTGGTTGGCGCCCGGGTGGAAGTTCAGCAGGTATTCCCCCACGATGAGCACGCGCGGCTTCAGGTGCGACCGGTCGTAGGGAACCTGCTTCATGCGCTCGATGCCCTGCGCGAACGCGCGCTTCAGCTTCGCGTGCGATTTCGTTTCGAGACCTTCGATCAGCATATCGAGCGCCTCGTCGAACGCGCGGTCTGAGGCTCCCGGCTCAAGCTCGTAGGGGCGCATCTTGCGCAAAAGCTCCTCGAACGCGTCGATCATCGGCAGCGACATCGCGATGCGCAGCGCCGAGCGCGTGTTCATCTTGAACCCGGGGTGCACGTGGTGCGAATCGACGTCGTCGTTGGTGATGATGGGAACCTGCGGGTACCCTGCGTCGTCGAGCGCCTTGCGCAGAAGCGCGCAGTAGTGGGTAAGCCGGCAGTCGCCGACGTACTTTCCCGTTCCGATGGCTACATGGTCAAGGTCGTACTTCCCGCTGCGCAGCGCGGCGAGCGCCTCGCCGATGACGATCTGCGCGGGGAAGCAGATGTCGTTGTGCACGTACTGTTTTCCCAGGCGAATGGCCTCTTCGCGGCCGATTTCCAACGGCTCGGTGCGCAGTCCCTGCCCGGCGAACGCCGCCGACATCAGGCGGCAGAAGGCGTGCGAGGTGTTGGGGATGAGCACAACCGTGTCCTCGGCGCGCTCTTTCGTGAACTTCTGCGGGTAGGGGTCGGGCAAGTCGGGCGACAGGGCGACGCTCGCACTTGCGGCTGTGCTTCCCGCCGCGCCGTTGCCGAGCGCTTCCTTCTTGCGGCGCAGGCGCACGGTCTCGATGAACGAGCGCACGCGGATGCGCAGCGGCCCTTGCACGTCGCTCTCGTCGACTTTCAAAACGAGCGGCGCTTTCGGCCCCGCAAGGTGCATGAGGCGGATGATCTCGTCGGAAAGGTACGCGTCGTGCCCGCATCCGAAGCTCACGAGCTGCACGTACTCGAGCGTGTCGTCCTGCGCGGCGAGCACCGCTGACGCGAGCATGCGCGCATGGAAGTTGTTCACCACGTCGAGGCGGCTCTTCGACAGGTCGACCTCGTTCACGTGCGGCACGGA
>CAKTSW010000203.1 GCA_934613165.1 uncultured Ellagibacter sp. | reverse complement strand
GGTGATGGCGAACATCTGCAGCGTGAACGGGACCGGCCCGAGCGGCACGGTGACCCACGCCGACACGGCCATGATGGCGACGGTAAGGCCCACGAACGCGACCGAGCGCGTGCGCGACGAGGCGGACGCGCCTTTCTTGACTTGCTCCACTTTCTTCCCCTTCCGGGTTGGCAATAATGACTTGGGTATCATACTCCACGAAAACGCCCGATTCGTTGCGAAACGGTAAAGAGCGCCGAACGGGGCGATGTACCTATATAAGGACAGCAAGCGCCCGGCGCGACGAGGCGCCAGGCGCTTGGGAGATGCGGGAATGTTGCAGCCCTTGGGCCCTAGTAGTTCGTGGCGACTTCCCCGCGTTCGACCTTGCCGAGGCGGCGCATTTCCATCGCGATGAAGATGGCCGTGGCGAAGATGGAAAGGAAGTCGGCGACAGGGGTTGCGATATAAAGCGCGTCCAAGCCAGTGAACTGGGCAAACCACGTCGGGAGCACCTCAGGCAGCCAGAACATGAGCGGCAGGAGGAACAGCACCTGGCGCGTGAGCGACAGGATGGTCGACTTGGCCGGCTGACCCGTTGCCTGGAAGTAGTTCGAGCCGACGATCTGGAAACCGACGAGCGGCAGCATGAGCAGCTGCACCTTGAGCGCGAAGATGGTGAAGTCGGTGAGGTCGGGGTTCGTGATGCCGAACAGGTTGACGATGGGACCCGGGAACAGATGCACGGCCGCCCACATGATGACCGCGAGCGACGTTGCGAAGGCGACGCCGAGCCAGAGCGCCTTGCGCACGCGCGCGATCTTCTTCGCGCCGTAGTTGAAACCGAGCAGCGGCTGCAGTGCCACCGACACGCCGATGAGCGGCATCACCGTGAACATGGCGATGCGCTGCACGACGCCGATCGAGGCGAGCGCGCCTTCCGCGCCGACCGCGCTCACGCTGCCATACTTCACGAGCAGGAAGTTCACGGCGAAGTTGACCACCGCGGCACCGGCCTGGACGGCGAAGCTCGCAAGGCCGAGCGAGAGGATGGAGCGGATGATTTTCGCATGCGGGCGCATGCAGTGCAGGCGAAGCTTGAGCGGCGCGTTCTTCGTGAAGACGAAGAACCACAGCACCGACACGCACGATGCGGCCTGGCCGACGAGCGTCGCGAGCGCGCTGCCTTCCACACCCCATCCGAGCTTCAAGACGAACAGGTAGTTGAAGATGGTGCAGACCACCGCGCCGATGACCATGGTCACGAGCGCGCGGTTCGGGGCGCCTGCGGTTCGGATGAAGTTGTTCACGCCCATGCCGATGATCTGAAGCCCGAAGCCGAGGCTTAGGATGCGGATGAACGACGCGGCGTAGGGGCGAACGTCGTCGGTCGCGCTCGAGAACGTGAGGAACGCGTCGAGCAGCGCCGGAACGGACGCGACGGCGGCGACGATGATCCACAGCGCGATGGCGAGCGTCACCGTGTTGCCGAGGCTCACCTCGGCGTCGTCCTTGCGGCCTTCGCCCAGACGCAGCGCGGCCAGCGCGTTGCCGCCGTTGCCGACGAGCATGGCGAGCGCCATGAACACGATCATGAGCGGGGAGGCGACCGTTACGGCCGAAAGGCCGATCTCGCCCATCGCCTGCCCTAAGAAAATGGAGTCGATCAGGTTGTATGCGGCGTTCACGAGCATGCCGATGATCGCCGGGATGGCGAACTCGGTGAGCAGGCGCGGCAGCGACGCCGTGCCCATGCGGGAAACCTTGTCGTTGCCCGAAGGCTTGCCACCCGGGCCCGCGGGGCTCGGCGCCGATGCCTGTTTCCCGCTTGCGTTTTCGATGGCCGAGGGATTGTCGGAGGGTTTACCGCCCGCGATGCCGGGCGCCGACACGTTCGTTTCTTCCTGTGCTGTCATGTGCTTACCTCGTGCTTTGACTGAGTCGTTTGCTTTTTGCGTAACGAGATATTGTATGCACTCGCGCCCCGAAAACGAAACGGCCAAAGGAGTGTTCGGCTCAAGCAAGCGGTAAAGGGCGCGATTGACCGCAAAACACAAGAAGGGAAGAAAACGCGACGACGCGAGAGACCCGCCCTAGAGCAGATGGACCTCGCCCGACGCGACGGCGATCGTCGAGCCCTGCCCGTTCGCAAGAAGCAGGCGCCCTGCGGCATCGACTCCCTGCACCGTTCCCTCATGAACGACGTCGCCCACCTGGTTCGCCATGCGGACGAAGCGGCCCTCGAGCATCGAGTGCTCGGCGAATTCCGCGGCAAGCGCCGAGAAGCCCCCTTCGCACCAGGCGGTGTAGAGCGGCTCGAAGGCGGCGAGCACCGCGTCTCCCACCTCGTTCACGGCGGCCTCGTGCTCGCACGTGAACCCGAAGCCGAGGTCGGTCAGGTAGGCAGGGGCGTTCTTGCCGCTCACCTCCATATGCTCGCGCGGCGGCTCCACATTCACCCCGATGCCGACGCACACCCCGCCGGCGTGGACCTCGGAGGATATGCCCGCAAGCTTGGAGTAGAGGTTTTTCACGCTTGGAGTGCCGTCGCGCGTCTGCCGGCGGGCGGGGGGCTCCGCGCGCAGTTCCGCACGGTCGACAGCCCTGCGAGCTGTCGACAAACGTTTTTCCCGCCCGAGCGGGCGTCCCAGTGGGCTGTTCTCCAAAGCAGGACTGTTTGAGCACGGAGCCCCCCGCCCGCCGGCAGACACTGCAGCCCCCTCTTCCACCAGCACGACGTCGTTGGGCCACTTGATGCTGATGCGGCGGGCCTCGTTTCGCGCCACCAGCCCCGCGAGCGCGCGCCTCACCGCGAGGGCGACCACGAGCGCGAGCGTGGGAAGCTCGCGCATGTCGACCTTCGGGCGCAAAAGCATCGACTCATACATGCCGCCGCGCGGGCTCTTCCAGGTCCTCCCCTGCCGTCCATACCCGCCGGTTTGGCAGTATGCCCTGATGGCAAGCCCTTCAGGTTCGCCGTTCTCGATCGCGCGTTTGATCACCTCGTTGGTGGAGCCCACCGATTCGAGCACCTGCAAGCGAAACATCCCGATTACCCTTCCTTCCGTTTTCTTCCATGGGCATTATGACCGAAAGCGGCGGATGGCGCATCGTAGGCTCGCGTATAATACCGCCCATGGAAAACCGCAGCGAAATACTCCACGAGCTTCTGAACATGGGCGAGATCATGCTCACCGCGGGCGCCGAGGTCAGCCGCGTCGAGGGCACGCTCTCGACGCTCGGGCACGCCTATGGCGCTTCGACCATGAACGTGTTCGCCATCACCGCGACGCTCGTCGTGACGATGGAGTTCCCCGATGGGGAGCGCCTCACGCAGACGCGTCGCATCTGGGGGCCCGGCGTCACCGACTACCGCATCGTCGCCGCATGCCACAAGCTCGCGAAACGGTGCGGCAAGAACCCGCTCGGCGTCGCCGACCTCGCTCGGGAAATCGAGGCGTGCAAGCGGCAGCCCGCCGACCGCGTCACGTTCTACGTGGGAAGCATCGCCGCAGCAGCCGGGTTCGCGGTGTTCTTCGGCGGGTCGTTCGTCGACGCGGCGTTCGCGGGGATCTTCGCCATTCTCATCTGCGTTCTGCAGGAACGTATGGCGCCGCGCTGCCCGAACACCCTCATCTTCGACCTTTTGTGCTCGCTCGTCGCGGGAATCGGGACATGCGCCGCCATCGCCGTGTGCGAAACCGCGGCGGGGGCGCTGTTCGGGTTCGGCGTCGGGGCGTCGGAGGCGCTGCGCGGCGGAAGCGCGCTCATACACCTCGACAAGATCCTCATCGGGGAGGTCATGCTGCTCATCCCCGGCATCTACATGACGAACGCCATCCGCGACATGATCGTCGGCGACACGGTGTCGGGGACGATGCGTTTCGTCGAGACGATGCTCTGGGCCATAGCGCTTGCAGGCGGCTTCATGACGGCGCTCTTCATCTTCGACGGCAGCCACAGCGTAGGGCCGGGCCTCGCGCTCGACCCTATGGGAATCGCCGTGCAGCTCATCTCCGCGTTCTTCGGGGC
>CAKTSW010000202.1 GCA_934613165.1 uncultured Ellagibacter sp. | reverse complement strand
TTCTTGGCGTAGTTCGCGAGCATGCAGGCGAACTCCTCGCGGGTCACGTTCTGCTCGGCCTTGAAGGTGCCGTCGGCGTAACCGTTCACGACGCCGGCCTGCTTCGCCCAGGCGATGGCCTCACCGTAGTACTCTTTGCCGTTCACGTCGTCGAAGGACTTCCAGCCGATGAGGTCGTTGTACATGTTGTCCTGGTCGGTGAAGGCGCTGTCGCCGCCGGCGAGGTTGAACAGCACGCACGCGACCTGGCCGCGGGTGATGGAGTCGTTCGGCCCGAAGAGCTTGGTGCCGTTGTAGCCGTTGATGAGGTCGTTGTCGTAAGCCTTGTCGACCACGTCGAAGTACCAGCTGCCCGCAGTCGGGAGCACGTCGTAGAAGTTGAGCTTGTTCTGGTCGACAATCTGGAAGTCGAGCTCGGTGCCCTTGTCGCCGGCGAAGACGTAGTTCTTCGCCACGTCGCTGTTGAGCGCGGAGACGACGACCTTGCAGTCGCTCTCGCCCTTGACGGAGGTCACGGTCTTCCAGATGCCGGCCTCGTCGTCGTACTGCTGCAGCGCGAGCTTGATCTCGCTTGTCGCCGGGACGGCCTTGTAGTCGTCCTTGCCGTCCTTGTCGGTGTCCTTAAAGGTGTTGTACTGAACGCCGAGGTCGGTGGTCGCGCCGAGCTTGTACTCGATGGTGCTGCTGCTGCTGTTAACAGCCGGGACGTACTTGAAGGAACCGAACGTCTGGAACGTGCTGAGCGTGAGGTCGGTCAGGTCGAGCGGGGACACGGTGAACACGGCAGCGGTCGCGTTGGTGATGTCGTACGCGGTGCTTGTGATTGTGATCGTGTAGGTGCCGGCGTTCTTGATGGTGTCGGCGGTCGTGTACTCCTTGCCGTCCTGGTCGGTGATCTTGACGGTGTAGTCGTTGCTGGAGACGTCCTTGCCCGCAGCGTCCTTCACGCCGTAGGTGAACTTGTTCACGGCGTAACCGGTGGTCGGGTCGTAGACCTTGTCGAGCTCGTTGCCCTCGACGACCTTGCCATCGTAAGCAACCCACGCGGTGGCATCGGCGTCGATGGCGCCCTTGGTCACCTTGACGGTCGCGGTGGCGGAACCGCCGATGGCGTAGTTGCCCTCACCGGTGACGACGGAGACCTTCACCGTGTAGTTGCCGGGAGCGGTAATCTTGGTCTGGCCGGAAGGCAGAACCGTGCTGGTCACGTCAACGCCCTTGGAGTTGTAGACGGTGACCTTGTAGCTGCCTGCAGTGTCCCCCTGATCCAGCTTAGTGCCATTTTCGGCGGTTCCATTGTACACGGCGACCTTCGAGGTGTCGAAGTACGTCGGCTTCTTGGCGGAGAGGTCGGTGGTGAAGGAGCTCACCCATGCATCCTCGTCGTACTGGAAGGTTGCGGCTTTGGTGATCTTGTTGACGGTGATGTGCTTGGTGTCGCCGTTGTTGTCGGAGATGATGTTGTCCTCATCGGCGGCGGACACGTCGAACGTGTAGGCGCCTGCGTCCTTGAAGACCTGGCCCTTCTGCAGGGTGATGGTGACGAGCGACGGGTCGAGCGTGGTGTCGTCGTACACAACGCGGGTCGGGGTGGTCGGCACTGTGTTGCTCGCGATGACGTCGTCGGCTTCGATAGTTGCCTTGGTAAGGTCGAACTTCTTCACCTCGAAAGAGCCGGTGACGGCGCTTTCGCCAGCGTAGATGCCGAGGCCGGTGACCTCAGCATAGTAGGTGCCGGCGTTCTTGACGGTAGTCTCCTCGTTCGTGGCGGCCTTGAACCACTTGACGCTGTAGTCCTTGCCTTCCTTGAGGGCGGCCTTCGTTCCGTTGGCCGGCTGAGCGGCGATGCCGAGGTCGAGATCGGAACCGTTGAAGACGATGTTGGTGTCGGAGATGTCGGATTCGTTGTCCGGGTTCACCTCGTAGACCGAGAGCGTGCCGAGATCGGCCGCCTTGATCTCGTAGGGGACGTTCACCTTGCCGCCCTTGTAGTCGCCGTCGACGGCTTCGACAACGGTAACGTACTTGCCCGGGTTGATGACCTCGGACAGGGCCTCGCCGGTCGGCGTCTTGCCGTCGGCGTCCGCCTTGTAGACGGAAATCTTGTAGTTGGGGTTGACGGTGAGCGCCGTGCTGGCAGTAGCGTCGCTGGTGACGATGGTCACCGGAGTGGTGACGCTCGGAACCGAAATCGTGGTCGGGACGACGATTTGGGATACGCCTGCGGTTGCGGTCAGGGCCGTGCTGTAGGCGGCAACGTACTTGTTGTTGGAATAGGTTGCGATTGCGTTGGCCGTGCCGTTGCTGAACGCTTCTGCAGCGGATTCGTTCCACTGCAGCATCGTGCTTTCGCTGTCAGCAGTGGTGGTGTCGGCCTGGTCCGCGTCCGCCGCGAAAGCGGCGGCCGGCACCATGCCGACCGCGAGCACGCCCGCGAGGGTGGCGCTCACTGCCTTCTTCCCGGAAAGGGAGTCTTTGCAAGCTGTCATTTTTCCTCCTAATGGAATCAACCTATAGGGGGCATCCCGCGGGCCGCAGTAATATGCGCGCGCATTAGATTGACGGCCTGCGCCGTGCGACCGTCGAGCGCCCCGAGGGCGCGGCCGCCCCCGCGCTTGTCGTTGCGATGTACGTCTTTTTCCCGTACAATCGAACCGACATGCAGGACCCGAAGGCTAGGAGGGGGACGTGGTCACCGCGACGGTAGAGAAGGCGTGCCGGATGGACATACGGCTGACGCAGCCCCAGAGGAAAAGCTACGAGAGAGCGGCCGAGCTGCGCGGCCAGACGCTCTCGCAGTGGACGACGTCGCACCTCGACGAGTGCGCGCGCCGCGACATCGACGAGGCGAGCTCCACCCGGCTGTCCGACGAGGCGTTCGAGCGCTTCGCGGCGCTGCTCGAGGAGCCGGTGCCCGACGCGGCGCGCGAGCTGCTCGCGAGGGAGCCGGCATGGGCCTAGCGTTCTCGAGGCCCGAGCGGCTCGCCCCCGGCGAGGGGCTCGAGGGCTTCCGCTGCGGCGACCCCGTCGTCGACGCGTGGGCGGCCTCGCGCGCGCCGCGGGCGCGCGAGCGCGGGACGGCGGTCGTCTACGTCTCGCGCTGCGAGGGCGGGCCCGCCGGGTTCTACACGCTGTCGACGCACTCGGTGGCGCGCAGCGACGTCTCGGGCGGGTGGTTCCGCAGGAACGCGCCCGACCAGGTGCCCGCCGTCCTCCTCGGGATGCTCGGCGTCGACGAGCGCTACCAGGGGATGGGCCTCGGCGCGCAGCTCTTGCGCGACGCCGTCCTGAACTCGCTCAAGGTCTCCGAGCTCGCCGGCGCCCGAGCGCTCGTCGTCGACCCCACGGGCGAGCGGGCGGCGTCCTTCTACCGCCGCTTCGGCTTCGCCGACCTGCCCGGCACGGCGCGCATGGCGCTCAGGCTCTCGTAGCCCAGGCGCTTCGGCTACGCCGGCACCGGCCTGTCGCCAGCGACCGGCCATCCCGCCATCCGGCAGATGGCGGGATGGCGTCGCCGAGGAAAGGACGCCGCGTGGGGTTCGGGCACGACCCGAACGAGGGCGGCAAGAGCAAGGCCAGGCACGGCGCCGACTTCGATGAGTTCGGGGGGATGCTCGGCGCGTCGGGGGTCCGGCCCGCGCCGGAGGCGTTCGCCGCGGCGCGCAAGGCGACGGGCGCGATGGCCTGGGCGCGCTTCCGGGAAACACCTAAAATAGCATGGAAAAACGCCGACGCCCCCTCCCCGGTCTCCCGGTCGAGGGGGCGTCGGCGCACCCGAAGCCTTACGCGACAGCTTGCGATATGTTTGCCTAAGGCTGACCCCGGAGCGCCCGGGAGAATCCTTCCGCGAAGGGAAGTCTAATCCCGAAACGCCCGAGGGCCAGCCTGCTGGGGTACCCCAGCAGGCTCAAGGCTGTTCAGCCGATTTAGTACTCGTCGAGCGGGAGCTTCTCGGCGGAAGCGTAGTTGTACACCATGCCTGCGACCTCCGCGCGGGAGATCTTCGCGCCGGCG
>CAKTSW010000201.1 GCA_934613165.1 uncultured Ellagibacter sp. | reverse complement strand
GACGAACACGGGGTTGATCTTGCAGGCGATGACGCCCTTGCGCAGCGCTGCCTTGAGTTCCTCGACGGAGACTTCCTCTTCCATGAGGACCTTCTCCATGAGGTCGTCGTCGCAGTCGGCGGCAGCCTCGAGGAGCTCCTGATGGTAAAGCTCGGCGTCTTCCTTGAACTCGTCGGGGATGGCGTCCATGGGCTCAGGGTAGGTCATGCCCTTGTCGTCGGCCTTGAAGTCCCATGCGGTCATGGTGACGAGGTCGATGACGCCCCAGAAGTTGTCCTCAGCGCCCATGGGCAGCTGAGCGGCGACGGCCTTGGCGCCGAGACGATCCTTCATGGTCTGGATGGCATGGAGGAAGTCCGCACCGACACGGTCGTACTTGTTGATGAAGGCGATGCGCGGAACGCCGTAGCGCTCTGCCTGGCGCCACACGGTCTCGGACTGCGGCTGGACGCCGGCGACGGCGTCGAACACGGCGACGGTGCCGTCGAGGACGCGCAGGGAGCGCTCGACCTCGGCGGTGAAGTCCACGTGGCCCGGGGTGTCGATGATCTGGAAGCGGTAGGTCTCGCCGTCCTTCTTCCAGAAGCAGGTGGTGGCGGCGGCGGTGATGGTTACGCCGCGTTCCTGTTCCTGCACCATCCAGTCCATGGTGGCGGCGCCGTCATGGACCTCGCCGATCTTGTGGGTCTTGCCCGTGTAGTAAAGAATGCGCTCAGTCGTGGTGGTCTTGCCGGCATCGATGTGGGCCATGATGCCGAAGTTACGGGTGAGCTCGAGATCATTCTGCTTAGCCATGTACCCTCACGCCCTAGAAGCGGTAGTGCGAGAACGCACGGTTGGATTCGGCCATCTTGTACAGGTCTTCGCGCTTCTTCACGGATGCGCCGGTGTTCTCGGCTGCGTCCATGATCTCGGCGGCGAGGCGCTGCTTCATGGTGTGCTCCTTGCGCTTGCGCGAGAAGTCGACGATCCAGCGGATGGCGAGCGTGGTGGCGCGACGGGAGTTGACCTCCATCGGCACCTGGTAGGTGGCGCCGCCGACACGCTTCGGCTTGACTTCGAGGGTCGGACGGACGTTGTCCATCGCCTTCTTGAAGACGGACAGGGGATCCTGGCCGGACTTCTCCTCGACGATGTCGAAGGCACCGTAGACGATGTTCTCGGCAAGGGACTTCTTGCCGTCAAGCATGATCTTGTTGATCAGTTGCGTGACGAGACGGTTGTTGAACTTTGCGTCCGGCTGGGTTTCACGACGGACTGCTGCTGCACGACGCGGCATTGAAAAACTCCTTCTTTCCTGCGCGCTTCGAGGGGGTTGCTCATAACCTCCCATTAGGCCGCGGGCGCCGACCTTTTCGGCTTGCCCTTATGCGCGACCCGCGCGACTTAACGGTTTACTTATTTCGGGCGCTTGGCACCGTAGCGGCTACGAGCCTGCTTGCGCTTGTCGACTGCGGCGCAGTCGAGAGCGGCGCGGATGACCTTGTAACGGACACCAGGAAGGTCCTTAACACGACCACCGCGGATGAGCACCATGGAGTGCTCCTGCAGGTTGTGACCTTCGCCCGGGATGTAGGCAGTGACTTCCATGCCGTTGACGAGGCGGACACGGCAAACCTTACGAAGTGCCGAGTTCGGCTTCTTCGGGGTGGTGGTGTACACGCGGGTGCACACGCCACGCTTCTGCGGGTTGCCCTTGAGCGCCGGCGTCTTGGACTTGGCGACTGCCGTCTTGCGGCCCTTGCGGACCAGCTGGTTAATAGTAGGCAAGTTCCTTCTCCTTCTTTTACTACCCGGCCCGATCGCGGTTTGACCAACTGCCCGCGAACGAGGCCTTATGCCTGCTTGGAACCTTCCGATGAAGGATCCCCTTTTTCATGTACGCTCAGCTGGTGCGCACACGAAAAAAGACACCGCATAGCGGCGCGAGGGTGTACATTATCACCCGAATACCTGATTGTCAAACGCCACGCGTCCGGGCGTGTCTATTCCCTCCGGCAAGCGGAGACGACGGCCTTCCTATCCCCTTCCCCGAGGGCTGAAACCGCGATTTCCCGCGGTGCTTTGCGGGATCTTGCGGGATTCCGCGGAGATTCGTGGGCTCGCGCGCATCCTTTCCCCGAAACGCGAACGAGACGCCATGAGGGATGGCGTCTCGTTCGAATGCCTCGCGAAACCGAGGGGATGGTCCCGGTTTCGCCGGAGTCGTCTTTTTCAGGGAACCGGCTAGCAGCTGCGGCCCGCGCGCACACCGTCGACGTAGGCGTTCTCGGCTGCGGTGACCGCGCGCTCGCGGCTGGCGCGCTTTTCCTTCAGCGCCTCGGCCGCGTCGATCACGCCGCGCTCGGCATCAAGCTTGCAGTTGCGGAAGTAGACCGCCCAGTTCACCGCGATGCAAATGACGTTGATGAAGTACACGGCAAGCACCCAGTTGATCGTGCCCGACACGAACTTCGCCGCGATGCCCGCGAAGTAGCCGAGCGTGATGAGCAGGATGAACTGCCAGCTCGTGCCCGCCGCCGTGCGCGCCTTGTAGTTCTTGTACGCGTTCATCGGCCACGACAGGCCGAAGCAGATGAGCATGATCGCTTCGAGTATTTCAGCCATTCCAAACCTTCTTCGCTTCTCGCCTTTGACGGTTCCCATCTTAGGCGTCCTCTTGATAATGTCTAATATATAATTGGAATGGTTTTCATAAGCTTTATGTTAGGAATAAGCACCATGGAGCTTTTGCAGCTGAAATACTTCCTCGCCGTTGCCGAAAGCGAGCACATGACGAACACGGCCAAGCGCCTCCACGTGGCGCAGCCGGCGCTCACCCAGTCGATCCACCGCCTGGAGCGGGAACTCGGGGTGGAGCTCTTCGAGCGATCAGGGCGCGGAATCCGGCTCACCCCCGCCGGGGCCTACATGCGCGACCGCGTGAAACCGGCGCTTTCGGCCCTGCGCGACCTTCCCCGCGACGTCCGCGAGTTCCAGACGGGCGAAGAGAGCGTCGTGCGCGTGGGAGTGCACGCCGCCTCGGGCGTGGCTGTGGACGGCATCGCCGCGTTCAGCGAGCTTTTCCCCCATATATCGTTCGAGGTGATCCAAGACGAGAGCGAACGTCACCGCGACGTCATCGTGACGACCATCACCCCGCGCGGCTCGAGCACCGTCGAGAACGCCGCCGAAAAGGAGTCCTTCACCGAGCGCATCGGCGTCGCCGTCCCCGCGACAAGCGGCTTTCGGGAAGAAACGTCGCTCGCCGAGTTCTCGCACGAGCGGTTCATCGCGCTCGCAGGGTCGCGCCGTTTCCGCGAGGTCTGCGACACCTTCTGCGCGCGCCGCGCGTTCACCCCGCACATCTCGTTCGAAAGCGACAACCCGCTCGTCGTGAAGAAGATGATCGGGCTAGGGCTCGGCGTGGGGTTCTGGCCCGACTACAGCTGGGGCGAGCTCGACGGGGCGACGACGCGCCTCGTGCATTTGCAAGAACACGAGTTCGAGCGGACGGTCGTCGTCGCGAAAACGAACCGCTGCGCCCCCGGGTCGGCGGCGCAGCGGTTCTACGAGTTCCTCATTCGATTCACGGCGAAGCGCTGGGAAGGCCCCGCCGCGTAAAGCCCCAGGTTATGCGGCGAGGATGGGGGCCGCAACCTGCTTCTTACGGGAAAGCACGCCCGGCATCCAGGCGCTCTTGCCGTCGTTCAGATCGACGCCGAACACTTGCGAAACGAACTGGGTGTCGCCCTCGCAGATGAACTGACTGCCCTCGGCGAGGATGTCGGTCGCGAAGAACAGCACGAACTGGTAGCCCTTTTCTGCGACGAGGGCGCGGATGGCCTCGCGGATTTCAGGCTCGCGGCCAAGGACCGCCTTCAAGTCGACGGTCTCGAACTGGCCGATGTAGACCTTGTTGCCGTTTTTAAGCTCGAACTCCTTCGCGTCGGCGTTCACGAGCTTGTCGACGGGGAGCTCGGCGGGGTTGGAGCGGCACTTGAAGATGTCCATGCCGTATTCCACCGGGTCGAGGCC
>CAKTSW010000200.1 GCA_934613165.1 uncultured Ellagibacter sp. | reverse complement strand
GCGCGCAGGGTGTGCAGAGGCACGCGGCCTTCGCGGTACCACTCGCGGCGGCTCATCTCGGCACCGCCGAGGCGGCCGGAGCACTGGATGCGGATGCCCTTGGCACCGCTCTTGCGGGCGGACTGAACGGCCTTGCGCATCGCGCGGCGGAACGCCACGCGGCCTTCGAGCTGCTCGGCGACGGACTGAGCGATGAGCTCGGCGTCGAGCTCGGGGCGCTTGACCTCGACGACCTCGATGTTCACGGGGCCGTTGGCGATCTTCTCGAGCTTCTTGCGGAGAGCGTCGATCTCGGCGCCCTTCTTGCCGATCACCACGCCCGGACGGGCGGTGGTGACGATGACCTTGATCTTGTCGCCAGCGCGCTCGATCTCTACCTTGGAGACAGCCGCACGGGCGAGCTGCTTCTCGATGAACTTGCGGATCTCAAGGTCGTTCGCCAGGTTGGCGGCGTAGTCCTTGTCGGCGTACCAGCGGCTGCGCCAGTCTTCGATGACGCCGATGCGGAATCCAGTCGGGTTGACTTTCTGACCCATGTGCTTTATGCCTCCTCTCGCGGGGCGACGACGATCGTGATGTGGCTCGTGCGCTTGCGGATGCGAGCGGCGGAACCCTTAGCGCGCGGACGGATGCGCTTCATGGTGGGGCCTTCGTCAACGTAGGCCTTCTTCACCACGAGCGACTCAGCGCGCAGATGGTTGTTGTGCTCCGCGTTCGCAACGGCAGAGTTGAGAACCTTCTCCACAGTCTCGGCGATGCCGCGATTGGTAAAGCGCAGGATTTCCTGGGCCTTGGTGACGGACTTGCCGCGCACCAGGTCGACGACGATGCGCGCCTTGCGGGGAGAAACGCGGACGTAACGGGCTTGTGCTCTAACTTCCATTGTTCACCCCTATCCTATTTCTTGCCCTTGTCGGCCGAATGACCCTTGAACGTGCGGGTCGGGGCGAATTCGCCCAGCTTGTGGCCAACCATAGATTCAGTAATGTAAACCGGCACATGCTTGCGGCCATCGTGGACAGCGATGGTATGACCCACCATGTCCGGGAAGATGGTGCTGGCACGCGACCAGGTTTTGATGACGTCTTTTTCGCCAGCTGCGTTCATGGCCTCGATACGGCCAAGCAGACGCGGCTCTACGAAAGGACCCTTTTTCAAACTTCTGCTCACAGTTACTCCTTAACGTGTCCGCGCTACTTCTTGCGACGACGGATGATGAGACGGCTCGAAGCCTTCTTCGGATTGCGGGTGCGATGGCCCTTGCAGGGGATGCCCCACGGGGTAACCGAATTGCGACCCGAAGACTTGTTCTTGCCTTCGCCACCGCCGTGCGGATGGTCGACCGGGTTCATAACGGTGCCGCGGACGGTCGGGCGGATGCCCTTCCAGCGGTTGCGGCCGGCCTTGCCGATGCGGATGTTGGCATGCTCGGCGTTGCCGACTTCGCCAATCGTTGCGCGGCAGGTCAGAAGCACGCGGCGCATTTCGGAGGACGGCATGCGCAGGATGGCGTACTTGCCTTCCTTGCCCATGAGCTGGATGCTCGTGCCGGCGGAACGCGCAAGAGCGGCGCCCTTGCCCGGCTGAAGCTCGACAGCGTGGATGAGCGTACCAACGGGGATGTTGGCAAGCGGAAGCGCGTTGCCCGGCTTGATGTCGGCTTCGGGGCCGGAAACGACCATGTCGCCGACCTTCAGCCCCTTCGGGTGAAGGATGTAGCGCTTCTCGCCGTCGACGTAGTGCAGAAGGGCAATACGTGCGGAGCGGTTCGGATCGTACTCGACCGTTGCAACCTTGGCGGGTACGCCGTCCTTGTTGCGCTTGAAGTCGATGATGCGGTAACGGCGCTTGTTGCCGCCGCCCTGATGGCGGACGGTGATGCGACCGTTGTTGTTGCGACCAGCCTTCTTAGGAAGGGGCGCAAGCAGCGACTTCTCCGGCTTCGAGGTGGTGATTTCCGCGAAATCCGAGACCGTTTGGAAACGGCGGCCAGGGCTTGTCGGCTTGTACTGTTTGACTCCCATGACTCTCTCTTTCTTGCTGGGTTTTTGCTCGCACGCCTCTCCGTACACCAAAAACCCTCTTACCTTACGTGGCGAACCGATTGCCGTGGATACCGATGGAGGCTCGATATCATGACGCCGGTCTAACCACGCGCCCGGGTGTATCCATAACACCGTAGACGCAACCGAAGATTATACATACCTTTCGAGGTGTCGGCAAGTACCTTCTTTCGTGGCGACCTGGGAACACAAGGTGCCCACAACTTTAGCCGGCTGGGGCGATCACACGGTCGGAACGCCCGGAGAGGCGAAAGTTCCATAGATTAGCCGCGGGGGCACGGCGCGCCGAGGTTCCTGCTCGCATCTTTCCGGGGCGCGCCCCTCCCCCGCTTTCGACGCGTTTGAGATATTCGGGCAGATAAAAGCGCTCGCCGCCCGCAGTTTTAGTATGATGTGAAGCTATATGAAACCACGCGGCGGCAACGTCGCGCTAGATTGCAACCGATTCTTAAGGAGCAGCTTTGAGCGCATCATCTTCAGCATCAGCGCAGAAAGTCCTCGTGTTCGATTTCGGTGCGCAGTACGGGCAGCTGATCGCCCGCCGCGTGCGCGATCTGAACGTGTACTCGGAGATCGTGCCGTGCGACATCACCGCAGACGAGGTGCGCGCCATGGCGCCATCGGCCATCATCTTGTCGGGCGGGCCGGCTTCGGTGAACGCCGAGGACGCGCCGCGCGTCGACCCCGAGGTGTACGAGCTCGGCGTCCCGGTGCTCGGCTTCTGCTACGGCCACCAGATCACCGCCGTCACGCTCGGCGGCGCGGTACACCACCCCGAGGTGGGCGAATACGGTCCGGCCGAGCTGCATGTGAAGGGCGGCGCGCTGTTCGAGGGCACGCCCGAGGTGCAGACCGTGTGGATGAGCCACTTCGACGCCGTGTGCGACGTGCCGGAGGGATTCGAGGTCGTGGCATCGACCGACGTGTGCCCGGTGGCCGCCATGCAGAACGTGCAGCGGAAAATCTACACCACGCAGTTCCATCCCGAGGTGAAGCACACCGAGTACGGACAGCAGATCTTGAAGAACTTCCTGTTCGGCATCTGCGGGCTTGAGAAGAACTGGTCGATGGACAACCTCGTAGAGAGCATGACCGCCGACTTCCGCGCGAAGGTGGGGAGCGACCGCGTGATCTTGGCGCTGTCCGGCGGCGTGGACTCGAGCGTGGTGGCAGCCCTCGGCGCCCGCGCCATCGGCAAGCAGATGACCTGCGTGTTCATCAACCATGGCCTTTTGCGCAAGGGCGAGCCCGAGCAGGTTGAGGAGGTCTTCACCAAGCAGTTCGACGTCGACTTCATCCACGTGCATGCCGAGGATCGCTACGCCGAGCTTCTGGCCGGCGTGACCGAGCCCGAACAGAAGCGCCGCATCATCGGCACGCAGTTCTGGAAGGAATTCTTCGCCGTGGCCCAGCAGCTGGAAACCGACGGTAAGCCGGTGAAGTACCTGGCGCAGGGCACCATCTACCCCGACATCATCGAGTCGGGCGCGCGCAAAACGGGCGGCAAGGCGTCGACCATCAAGAGCCACCACAATCTCATCCCGTTCCCCGAAGGCGTGCATTTCGACCTGATCGAGCCGCTCGACCACTTCTTCAAGGACGAGGTCCGCGCGCTCGGCACGGCACTGGGCCTACCCGCGCACATCGTGTACCGCCAGCCCTTCCCCGGCCCCGGCCTTGCCATCCGCATCATCGGCGCGGTCGACAAGGAGAAGCTGGAAATCCTGAAGAACGCCGACGCCATCGTGCGCGAGGAGCTGGACGCGTACAACGAGCGGCTGTTCGAAGAGACCGGCGAGCGCAATTCCGAGCACAGCTGCTGGCAGTACTTCGCCGTGCTGCCCGACATCAAGAGCGTGGGCGTCATGGGCGACGAGCGCACTTACCAACGCCCGATCATCCTGCGCGCAGTAGAGTCGAGCGACGCGCTGACCGCCGACTGGGCAAAGCTGCCCTACGACGTGCTC
>CAKTSW010000199.1 GCA_934613165.1 uncultured Ellagibacter sp. | reverse complement strand
GTAACCCACAGGGCGAAGACCGCTTGAAGAATTGATAGAAGGGGGCGGCTTCCCGTGCCTTCGACGGACGAAAGACTCGACCTCATGGCTTCCTGCTTCACTCTCGGCAACCTCATGGACGCGGCGTCTAAATGCTACAAGGGCGTCGGCTGGAAGCGGCAGGCGCAGGGGTTCATGAACAGGAAACTGACCAACTGCAGGAAGCTGCAGCTCGAAGTGCTCGGCGGGACGTACGAGCCGACGGAGGTCGGGCGGTTCGCCATCGTGGAGCGCGGCAAGCCGAGGAGCATCAAGCCCGTGGCGTTCCGCGACCGCGTGGTGCAGCGGTGCCTGTGCGACCAGGCGCTCGCGCCCGCCGTCAGGCGCGCGGTCGTCGAGGACAACAGCTCGTGCCTGGAGGGGCGCGGGCTCTCGTACGCTTACGGCCGCGTGAGGGCGCACCTCGCCGCGTGCCCCGCCGACGGGTGGGCGCTCCAGTACGACTTCCACGACTACTTCCACACGATCGACAGGGGCAGGCTGCTTTCCATGCTCTACGGGCTGATACCGGACGAGAGGATGATCCGGCTCGTCGCGAGAATCATCAGCGAGGACGGCCCCGGGCTCGAGCTCGGGAGCCACGTGAGCCAGCTCTGCGCGGTGCTCTACCCGACCGGGCTCGACGTGGCGGTGTCCAACGCGCCCGGCGTCACGGGCTACCACCGCTACATGGACGACGGGATAGCCTTCTGCGAGTCGCGCGAGGCGGCAAGGCGCGCGCTGTCAGTGCTCAGGGAGTCCGCCGAATCTCTCGGGCTCGAGCTCAACGAGGGCAAGACCCACATCGAGCGGGCGACGCACCCGCTCGTGTTCTGCAAGGCGAGGTTCGCGAAGACCGATGGCGGCGCGCGCATGAGCGTGCGCAAGCAGCAGACGCGCCGCGCCGTCAGGCACGCGAGGAGCGTCGCCAAGCGGGCCGAGGACCATCCCGAAATCGACCTCGCGCCCGTGGAGGCGGCGCTTTCGGGGTACGTAGACAAAGGGGACGCCGACCTGACGTGGCTCGTCGGGAGGGCGTTCGAAAACTCGAATCGGAGGTGCGAATGAAGATCAACGGAATCACGGCCTACGACTACTCGCAGGCCGGGGAAAGGCTCGACCTCGCGCTCGGCTGCACGGTCGACGAGGCGCTGGCGCTCGACGCGTCGCGCATCGAGGTCAGGACCGACGCGGGAGACCTCGTGGAGGCGTTCGCGGGGTACGCAATCAAGTCCGCCACGGTGGACGCGCAGACCAAGCGCGTGACGCTCTCGCTCGTCTACGACGCGGACGGCCTGGGCGCGGGCATGAGCGCGCTCGCCGCCGAGAACGCGGCGCTCAAGGCGCGGCTCGACGACGCGCAGGCTCAGCTCGACGAGCAGGCTGCCGCCATCGAGGAGCTTGCGGGCATCGCGGCGGGGGGTGAGTAGCATGGCCAGGTTCTACGCGGGCCGCATCAAGCGCGGCAAGCTGGCCGTCGAGGACGTGCCGGAGCGTTGGCGCGACGAGGTGCGGAAGCTGCTCGACGCCGACGCCGAGTAGTTGAAAGCCAGCGCGCCGTCTGCTAAGATTCGCGGTGAGGACGCCCCAGGTGCCTGGGCAGCGTTTCTCTACATTGCGAAAGCCGGGTTACTTTTCGAGGGTTGCCCGGCTTCTTTTATGCCGAAATTCGCGGTTCGCCGTCATTCCCTTCTCACGAGCAGTAGCCCGATCATCCCTATGACAACCAGTAGCACGTTGCATACGGCGTTGATGGAGTTTGCGTCCATGGGCAGACCTCCTTTTGGTCGGTGCTGCCCAGGCGGCGAAGCGTCCCCGAGGCGATTCTACCAGACGAAGCGAACGAAAGGCCCCTTCCGAGGGGGCCTTTCTTATGCCCTGAAAGGAGGGTCGATTGGTCGAGTTGGAGATATCGACGTTCGTCGCGCCCATCGTGACGGCGCTGCTCACGGCGGTGGGCATCTACGTCGCCATGAGCAACAGGCTCTCCGTCCTGGAGACCAAGATGGACGGGCTCGCGGCGAAGGTCGAGAAGCACAACACGGTTGTGGAGCGCACCTACAAGCTCGAAAACGACATGAAGACGGCCTGGATGCGCCACGACGAGCTGAAGGGCCGCATCGACAGGCTGGAAGAAAGATAGGAGGCCCTGAATGAGCATCAACTGGAAAGTCAGAGTAAAGAACAAGGCGTTCTGGGTCGCGCTCGTCCCCGCCGTCCTGCTGCTCGCCCAGCAGGTCTGCGCGGTGTTCGGCGTGTCCGTTGACTTCGGCGGGCTGCAAGACCAGCTCATCGCCATCGTGGGCACGGTGTTCGCGCTGCTCGCCATCCTGGGCATCGTGGCCGACCCGACGACCGTGGGCGTCACGGACAGCATCCAGGCGCTCGGCTACGACGAGCCGAAGGACGACTTCGCCGACGCGAAGAAGGAGGCCTAGCATGCACATAGCAATCGCGGGCGGGCACTCCGCCAACGCGCGCGGCGCGTCGGGCTACATCGACGAGTACGACTGCGACCGGGCGTTCGTCGAGCGGCTGATCCCCGCGTTCGAGGGCCAGGGCTGGGGCGTGACCGACTGCAGCAACGAATCCGGCACCGTGAACGGCGAGCTGGCCGAGGAGTGCCGAGTCGCCAACGCGAGCGGGGCGGACCTGTTCGTCGCCGTGCACTTCAACGCGGGCGGCGGCACGGGCACCGAGGTCTGGTACCACGCGGGGTCGTCCGCCGCGCATTACGCCGAGAGCGTGAGCGCCGAGCTGGCGTCCGCGCTCGGCCTGCGAAACCGCGGCCCCAAGGCGACGGGCGGCCTCTACGTGCTCAACCGCATGACGATGCCCGCCATCCTGATCGAGGTCTGCTTCGTGGACACCGAGCGGGACGCCGACGCGTGGCGCGCGGCGAGCTGGGACGCCCTCGTGGGAGCCGTCGTGCGCGGCCTGGGCGGCGACTACGAGGCTCCCGAGCCCGCGCCGTCGGGCCCGACGCCGGAGGAGATTGAGGCCGAGCGCGTGGCGGGGCTGCCCGACGCGCTCAAGGGCTACGGCGACCTGTGGCCGGGCGACTGGTACGTCGACGCCGTCGCCAAGGCCGTCGAGCGCGGCGTCATGCGCGGCACGTCCGCCGCGACGTTCGAGCCGTGGGCGAACCTCACCCGCGCCATGGCCGTGTCGGTCGTCGCGAACCTGCTGCACGCCGACGTCGAGCAGCTTCCGTTCGACGACATCGGCGAGTGGTACACCGCCGCCATGGTCTGGGCCGCGAAGGCGGGCATCGTCGCGGGCAGCGGCGGAAGCGCCCGCCCGAACGACGCCTGCACCCGAGCCGAGCTCGCGGTCATGCTCTGGCGCTCCCGGGGCGAGCCCGACCCGCACGGCACGCCGGCGGGCTACCCCGACTGGAGCGAGGTGCCCCAGTGGGCGCAGAAGGCCTGCGCCTGGGCGGTCGAGAACGCCGTCATGGGGGCCAAGGGCGAGATCCGCCCGAACGACGCCTGCACCCGCGCGGAGGCTGCCGCCATGGCCACGGCGCTGTAGCGCCCCGCCCGAAGCCTCACTCGAAGTTTTTAGTGTGGTTCGAGTGACGCCTACTGCGACATAGCTGTGACGTCACTGTGACATACCCTTACCTGCTCCGACCCCACGGCGCGCACATCCGCAAGCTGTCACGCGCCTGGACATACGAGGCCCCGCTTCCCCTCGTGGGAGGCGGGGCCTTTCTTGCGTTGCGGGGTTTTTGCAAGCTGCCCGCACAACGCCCTTTCTCCCTCGAACGCGCAGGAAACCCCACGTCGGGCGTCGTTTCCGAGGTTGACTCGAGTGGTTAAAAAGTGGTTAATCTGGCGCGAAAGCATGCGAAAATACGAGAGAAAACGGCAGTTTCGCTACGAATGTGGAATATCTAGCAAATGTAAAAAAGGCGGCTTGAACTGCGAAAACAGAACAAACCGCCGATAACGCGTGGTGGAGGCGCGGAGAATCGAACTCCGGTCCATACTATATTCTCCCCGAGGCTCTACAAGCTTATTCCGTGGTCG
>CAKTSW010000198.1 GCA_934613165.1 uncultured Ellagibacter sp. | reverse complement strand
GTCCATGACGGCGCAGCCACCATGGACTGGATGGTCCAGGAGCAGGAGCGCGGCGTAACCATCACCGCTGCCGCCACCACCTGCTTCTGGAAGAAGGACGGCGAAACCTACCGCTTCCAGATCATCGACACCCCGGGCCACGTGGACTTCACCGCCGAGGTCGAGCGCTCCCTGCGCGTTCTCGACGGCACCGTCGCCGTGTTCGACGCCGTCGCCGGTGTTCAGCCGCAGTCCGAGACCGTGTGGCGTCAGGCAGAACGCTACGGCGTTCCGCGCATCGCCTTCATCAACAAGTACGACCGCGTCGGCGCCGATTTCTTCCACGCGATCCAGACCATGCGCGACCGCCTCGGCGCTAAGGCCGTCGCCGCTCAGCTGCCCATGGGCGCTGAGGACAACTTCTGGGGCGTCGTCGACCTCGTTACCATGACCGCATGGGACTTCAAGGCCGATGACAAGGGCATGACCTACCCTGAGCCCATGGACGCCATCCCTGACGAGTTCAAGGAAGACGCCGAACTCTACCATCAGGAGCTCATCGAGGCTGCCGCCGACTGCGACGACGACCTCATGGAGAAGGTCCTCATGGAAGAGGAAGTTTCCGTCGAGGAAATCAAGGCGGCCCTGCGCAAGGGCGTCATCGCCTGCAAGATCAACCCCGTGTTCGTCGGCTCCGCTTACAAGAACAAGGGCGTTCAGGAACTGCTCGACGCCGTCGTCGACTACCTGCCCGCTCCTGTCGACGTCCCCGCCATCAAGGGCACCAACCCCGAGACCGGCGAAGAGGACGAGCGTCCGAGCGACCCGAAGGCGCCGTTCGCGGCACTCGCGTTCAAGATCATGACCGACCCGTTCGTCGGCAAGCTGACCTATCTGCGCGTGTACTCCGGCTCCCTCGACGCGGGTTCGTACGTCGTCAACGCCACCAAGGATAAAAAGGAGCGCATCGGCCGCCTGCTTCAGATGAACTCCAACCAGCGCGTCGACGTCGACACCTGCTCCGCCGGCGACATCGTCGCCGTCGTGGGCCTGAAGAACACCACCACCGGCGACACCCTTTGCGATGAGGATGCCCCGATCATCCTCGAGTCCATGGAATTCGCCGACCCGGTCATCGACATCGCCGTCGAGCCGAAGACGAAGGCCGACCAGGCCAAGATGGAGATTGCTCTCCAGAAGCTGGCCGAGGAAGACCCGACGTTCCGCGTGTCGACCAACCATGAGACCGGCCAGACCATCATCGCCGGCATGGGCGAGCTCCACCTGGAGATCATCATCGACCGCTTGCTCCGCGAGTTCAAGGTTGAGGCGAACGTCGGCAAACCGCAGGTCGCCTACCGCGAGCGCCCGGGTCACGAAGTGCTCAACGCCGAAGGCAAGTTCGTCCGTCAGTCCGGCGGTCGCGGCCAGTACGGCCATGCGGTCATCAACATGTACCCGCAGGAAGCCGGCAAGGGCTACGAGTTCGAGAACAAGATCGTCGGCGGCGTCGTGCCGAAGGAATACATTCCTTCCATCGACAAGGGCATTCAGGAAGCCCTCAACACGGGCGTTCTGGCTGGCTACCCGGTCGAGGACGTGCGCGTCGAGCTCATCGACGGTTCTTACCACGACGTCGACTCCTCCGAAGCCGCGTTCAAGGTCGCAGGCTCCATGGCCATCAAGGACGCCCTGCGCAAGTCTGACCCGGTCATCCTCGAGCCGGTCATGGCCGTCGAGGTCGAGACCCCCGAGGAGTACATGGGCTTCGTCATGGGCGACATCCCGAGCCGTCGCGGCATGATCTGCGGCCAGGAATCGCGCAACAACGCGGTCGCCATCTCCGCCAAGGTTCCGCTGGGCGAGATGTTCGGTTACGCAACCGACCTGCGCAGCGGCACTCAGGGCCGTGCAACGTACACGATGCAGTTCTCGTCGTACGAGCCGGTTCCGAAGAGCGTGGCAGAAGAGATTATCAGCAAGGCTGGCGGCAACGCGTAATGCGCGGCTGCGACAAGCTTAATGGAGGTAAGATAAGTGGCTAATCAGAAGATTCGCATCCGCTTGAAGGGGTACGATCATGAGATCGTGGATCAGTCCACCAAGCTCATCGTCGATACCGCGCAGAAGACGGGTGCAAAAGTGTCCGGTCCTATTCCGCTGCCGACGGAGCGCAACCTGTTCTGCGTCGTCAAGGGCCCGCACGTCGACAAGGATTCCCGCGAGCAGTTCGAGATGCGCACCCACAAGCGCCTCATCGACATCCTGGAGCCGACCCCGAACACGGTCGATTCCCTGATGCGTCTCGATCTCCCGGCCGGCGTCGACATCGAGATCAAGCTGTAAGGGGGCTCTCTTAAATGATTAATGCAATCTTTGGCAAGAAGATCGGCATGACGCAGATCTTCGCTGAGAACGAAACCGTCGTTCCCGTCACCGTCATCCAGTGCGAGCCGAACAAGGTTTGCCAGGTGAAGACCAAGGCTACCGACGGTTACGAAGCTGTTCAGTTGGGCTTCGGCGCAATCAAGCCGAAGAAGGTCAACAAGCCGATGGCGGGCCATTTCGAGAAGCTCGGCACCGAGCCTGTTCGTTACCTGCGTGAAGTTCGCGTCGAGGACGCAAGCGAGTACAAGACGGGCGACCTGCAGACCGTCGCCGCCTTCAACGACGTGAAGAAGGTCGACGTGACCGGCACGTCCAAGGGTAAGGGCTTCGCTGGCGTCATCAAGCGCTACGGCTTTGCCGGTGGTCCTGGCGGACACGGTGCGCACTTCCATCGCGCTCCCGGTTCGGTCGGCCAGTGCGCAACCCCGTCCCGCGTCTTCAAGGGCGTTCGCATGCCTGGTCATATGGGCTGCGACACGGTTACCGTGAAGAACCTCGAGGTCGTTCGCATCGATGAGGACCAGAACCTCATCCTCGTCAAGGGCGCTGTTCCCGGCGGCAAGAACGGCATCGTGCGCGTGCGCATGGCGTAGAACAGTAACGAAGATTAGGAGCTGCAATAAATATGGCAACGATTGATATTAAGGACGCGAAGGGGAAGAAGACCGGCACCGCCGAGCTCAATCCTTCCGTGTTCGGCATCGAGCCGAACGTCCCGGTCATGCACCTTGCGGTCCGTGCGCAGCGCGCTTCGTGGCGCCAGGGCACGCATGACACCAAGACCCGCGGCGAGGTCCGTGGCGGCGGCAAGAAGCCGTGGCGCCAGAAGGGCACCGGCCGTGCTCGTCAGGGTACCATCCGCGCACCTCAATGGGTCGGCGGCGGCACCGTGTTCGGTCCGCATCCCCGTTCCTACGAGATGAAGATCAACAAGAAGGAAGTCAAGCTCGCTATGCGCTCCGCGCTGTCCGCGAAGCTCGCCGACAACCAGCTCACGGTCGTCGCTGACTGGAACTTCGAAAAGCCGAGCACGAAGGAAGCCGTCGCCGCTCTCAAGGCTCTTGAGATCGAAGGCCGCTGCACCATCGTCATCGGCAACGACGACATCAACTCCTACAAGTCGTTCCGCAACATCCCGACCGTCACCATCGTGCCGGTTTGCATGATCAACACCTACGACTTCCTGGACAACAAGATGCTCGTGCTGACCGAATCCACCCTGGCCCGCATCGAGGAGGTGCTTGCATAAATGAAGGATCCCCGCGAGGTTATCATCCGCCCCGTCATCACGGAGCACAGCTACGACATGATGGAGCACAACACCTACACCTTCGAGGTCGCCAAGGATTCCAACAAGGTTGAGATCCGCCAGGCCGTCGAAGCCATCTTCAACGTGAAGGTGACTAAGGTGAACACCCTGAACGTGAAGTCCAAGCCGAAGCGCATGCGCAACGCGGCTGGCCGCACCCGTACCTGGAAGAAGGCCATGGTCACGCTCAAGGAAGGCGACACCATCGAGCTCTTCAACGCCTAAGGCGCGTTAACGGTTCGAACCAGAATCGCCCAAAAGGGGCCCGAGTGGATCTCGGGTCCCTTTTTTCGTGCCCGGTATCGCTATAATAAGGGGCATATTCAACGAATCTGAGGAGTATCCATGGCGTTTGTCGAGTTCAGGGATGTTCGCAAGGT
>CAKTSW010000197.1 GCA_934613165.1 uncultured Ellagibacter sp. | reverse complement strand
TCCCTCGCCCGAGCCGTCGCCTCCTGCAACCGTGCCGCCCGAAGCCCCGTCGCCCGTCACGTTCACCGCCGTCGTTCCGCTTGCGCCGTCGAAGGGCACGTCGCTGAACGCGTCGTCCTGCGACGTGCGGTCGGCATCGGCGCTCTTGTCCTGATCGTCGGCGTCGTCCTCGTGGCGGTTCGCCTCGGCGTCGGTGTCGGTCGGGTTCGCGCGATAGCCCTTGTCGGCTTCGTTTTCGCCCTGGCCGTAGGCCGAAACGTAGGCGCGCGGGTCGAACGACATGTCCGTTTGCGCAAGCGAGGCCGCGCCGACGCCGAAAGCGCTGACGACGGCGATGGAAGCCGCAGCGGCGGCGATTTTCGTGGGAGGATACCATTTCGGGCTCATGTCTTCTCCTTCTACAACGCGTCGACGAACGTGCGGCGCAGGCGCGCGGGCACGGTCTTCGCGGGTGGCATCTCATTATGCAGGCGCTCGCCGAAGCGGCGCAGGGTTCTCATCTCGTGGGGCTTGAGCTCTCGGGCCCCGAACGTGTAGTGCTGGTAGAGCGCGATGGCGCGGCGGTATTCCTGCGGGTCGATTTCGGGGAATGCGACGGCGAAGCCGTCCAGGCATTCGAGCGGCTTCGCCTCATCGAACGCGGGGACGCTGCATTTCATGATAATGACAAGGTTCCTATACAAAGCCGGCACCGCCACGGCCTCGTCGTCGCTTTCCATGCGTTCGCGTCTTTTGAATAGGCGCACTTTTCGCTGGATGAACGCGGCGCCGACGCAAAGCGCGCCGAACGCGGCAAGGGAAAGCGCGCATACGGCCACGACGAGGACGACCGGAACGCTCGCGGAAGGCTCGTCCGCCTCGGCGTCGTCTTCCTCCATCTGTCCGGAAACCGACCCCGATTGCAGCACCTCGTCGCTTTCCCCGCTGCTCTTCGCCTCGGCGACGTCGACGACGGAGTCGGCCTTGAGCGACTGCGCGTAGAACCCCGACGTCACCTCGACGGGTGTCCATCCGATGCCGTCCAGGTATACCTCCGCCCACGCGTGCACGTCTTCGCTTCCAAGGACAAGCGGCTCGCCTGCGGAAACGGCCTCGGCGATATCGGACGCCGTTGCCCGATAGCCCTCCGCGTAGCGCGCGGGGATGCCCTGCGTGCGGAAGGCGAGCACGGCGGCCGTCGCGAAGGAAGCCGAATTGCCGGCGCGCGCCTCGCCGAAGAGCCACTCGGCGAAGGGGACGCTCGTATCGGGCACCTTCGGGGACGTCGTGTAGCTCGCGAGCGTTTCCATCATGGTGCGCACGCGGCTGATGACGGCGTAGTCCGACACCTCGGCGCTGTCGTCCCAGGTGGCGTCGCTGAAAAGGTACTTCTTGACCGCGCCGGCGTCTTCGTCGCTCACGGCGAGGTACTTCTCGTGGCAAAACGCCGAGTACACGCTTTCCACCGACGCATAGGCGCTTGACGAACCCTCGAGCCAGCTTGCGTCGGCGAGCATGTCGGCGGCGGGCACGTCGTCCATCGTGAAGCGATACGACGCGTCGCCGAGAAGCCCCGCCCGCAGCGCGCCTTCCGATGCGCCGTCCGCGCTCGACCCGGCGATGTCGCGCAGGGTGTAGGGAACGTAGGTGAACTTGGTGCGCGCGTCGGAGGCGTCGATGGCGACCTCGACCGTGTTCGGCTGCGCTGCGCCCTCCGCTTCGGCGCTCGCGTCGTCGTAGGCGGCACGCTGAGTCGCGCAGGGCATTCCGTTGCTCGAAAGCCAGGAAGTCATGCGCGCCCATTCGCCCTCGTAGGCGTTGTGGTCAAGCGCGGTCCATGCCCCGTTTTCGTACGAGGCTCCCACGAACCCGCGCAGGAGCACGTCGTTCGAAACGGGCTCGCTGAACGTCGCGGTGACGGAGCCTTCGCCTTCGTTCATCTTCGTCGCGGCCTCAAGATCGCCTTCGGGCGTCGACCCCTCGCCGAAGCGCACGGCGTCGACGGTGCCGCGCATCGCGTCGTGCGCGTCCTCGATCGCGCCCGACGGCGAGAAGAGCATCGCGCATGCGAAGAAGATGCCGCAGCACCCGACGATCCCGACGCCCATGCTCACGGCGATGATCCCCGCGGAATACGACGACCCGCGAAGCTGCCTCCATCGGCACTGCATAAGCCAGCTCGCGATCCCGACGCAGCTTCCGGCCAACCCGAGCCCGAGCGACAGGCGGATACCTGCGCTGCAGAGCGCGACGAGGACGAGAAGAGTCGCCTCGACCGATTTCAAGCGCGACGCGAACCACGCGAGCGCGCCCGAGAGAAGCCCCGCGCATACCGCGAAGGCGACGCTGCCGGCAACGAGCCCCGCCTGCGAGACGAGCGGCACGTACGCGTCGAACGCGTCGTCGTAGTGGGAAATCGCCCCGTTGCACACCGAGAAGAGCCCCTCGCGCGCGTCGGGGATGGCGAGCATCGCGGCAAGCGAGAGCACGACGATGCCCGCGCCCGCGAAGGAGAGCCCGCTTGCAGGCCTCATCGCCGTGAGCGCCCCTAGGGAAGCGGCGGTTACGACCGCGCAGAAAGCCGCGACGGCGAAGACCTGCGTGGTCATGCAGCCAGCGATGAGGAGCGGGACGACGAGCGACATGAACGCCGGGCAGAGCGCCGCCGCGACGACGTCGGCGTGCCCGCGATGCGCCCCGTCCTCTCTTCGGGACGTGAGCGCGATGGGAGCCGCCTCGGGGATGGGTTTCTCGCGATCGGCCATCTTAGAGCTCCAAGCATTTCACGCGCGTGGCGACGTCTTCGGCGGGCAGGTGCGCAAGGCGGTAGCCGGACGCACCGCCGAGCCCCGCTGCGCCCTTGGCCCCGATACGGAACACGCTCAAGTCGACGAAGGCGCTCACGCTTTCGAACAGCGTCTCGTCGTCGCCGTCGGTGACGAGAACGACCTTCGTCACGCCATGGGCGGCGAAGTAGGCGCCGGCGAGCTCGACGTCGATGCCGCCGCGGCCGGGCATCGGCGCGGAAACGAGGCCTTCGAGCGCTTCCTCGAACGCTTCGCGGCCATCGACGACGGAGGCGTCCAAAGCGCCGGTCTTCCCGACTCGAGCGAAGGTATGGCAGACACCCTCGCGCACGAAGGCGAGGCTGACCGAAGCCGCAAGGGAAAGCGTCGCGTTGAGCACCTCGGTCGCGTTCGCGTTGCGCGCGTAGGCGACGACCATGACGTCGTAGTCGGTGGGGCGCGACGGCTCGCGCACCATAAGGTCGGCGAAGCGGGCGGAAAGCTTCCAGTGCACCGCCTTCATCGAGTCGCCGTCGCGGTATTCGCGCGTTTCGAACACCTCCGTCGGGTCCTGGCCGTGCCGATGCGGGTCGTAGGTCGCGCCGGACGAGGTTGCCCGGTCGGCATGGGCCGTTTGCACGGCAAGGTCGGAAACCGGCGGGTACACGCAGTACGAAGAGACGTACGACGCGTGCGCAAGCGGCATCTTGTAGAACCCGAACACGTCTTTCACCTGGCACGACGCAAGCGATATCGAAATCTTTCCGCAGCAGGCGGCCGAAAGGGGGAGCGAGAAGCGCTCGGGGCGCCCCATGGCGGGCGCAAGGCTCACCGGCATGCGCTCGACCGCGCCGGTAAGCGCGTTTTCGCGAACGAACGCAAGGTCGATGCCGCCGCGGAAGAACGCCGGGCGGGAAACGGATATGCGAAGCTCCATGTCCGATCCGGCGACGGTCGATTCCTTGTGATCGAACGAGATTTCCGTGCGCCTTGCCGCGACATGCCCGATAAGCAGGCTCGCCAGCGGGATGAAAAGCGTGCATAAAACGAGCCCGAGCGTGGCGGCGCTGTTCGACACGACGAACAGGCACGCGGAAAGCGCGAACGCGACGATCCCTATGATTCTATTCAGCACCATGCGGCGGACGGCTTTCCCGATCGCGCCTTAGGCGCGCCCGCGGACCGCGCCCAACGACGGCGCCGGGACGCTCTTCATGACCTCGTCCAAGATGGCGTCGGCGTCGACGGCCTCGATGCGCGCCTGAGGGCGAAGCACGAGCCTGTGCGCGCACGT
>CAKTSW010000196.1 GCA_934613165.1 uncultured Ellagibacter sp. | reverse complement strand
GGTTGTTCGCGTTCGCGTCGAACGTGCCGAACAGGTTCGGGGCCTCGCCGTCCTGCTCGGGGAACCACCAGCCGTGCTCCACGTGGATGGTCTTCTCATTGACCTCGTAGGTGAGGTGCGCCTTTTGAGTGCACTTGCCGAACATCGTCTCGACGCGTACCCAATCGCCGTCCTTGATGCCGTACTTTGCCGCGGTCACCGGGTTGATGGTGACGAGCGGGTCGGGATGCAGCGCGCGCAGCGAGGGAACCTGCCGATGCTCGGAGTGGAACGCGCTGATATGGCGTCCGCCCGTGGTGTAGACGAGCGGGTACTTCTCCACGACCTCAGGCGGCTGGGACACGGGGCTGTAGTCGGGCTCCTCGAAATAAGGCACCGGCTGCTCGTCGTAAGCGGAAAGCACGTAAGAGTACAGCTCCACGCGACCCGTCACCGTCTGGAAGCCGGGCTCGCCGTCGTCGCGCAGAAGACCCTTCTCGTACTTTCTGTACGTATAGTCCGCCTGAATGACGTTGTTCTCGCGCAAATCGTCGATGCCGTAGCCGTAGTTCTCCTTGAGCTTCTCGTCGAAGAAGTCGTCGATCGTGGTGAAGTCGCCCCAGATCTCCGGGCGCATGCGCTTGCCCATGTCGACGAGGATCTCGAGGTCGCTCTTCGTGTTCGGGTTCTCGACCGCGATGTTCATGGCGCCGACGAAGTGCTGGTTGCGCCCGTAGTTCGGCGTGACGAGCCCGTCGTGCTCGGCGAACGTGGAAAGCGGCAGCACCAGGTCGCACAGCCCCATGATGGTCGGCGTCATGAAGATGTCCTGCGCCACGATGAAGTCGAGGCCCTTCATGGCGGCGTACCAGCGCTGCGGCTGGTCGGCCATGCAGGCGAGCGGGTTCGACCCGATGAGCCAGCACATGCGCAGCGGGTAGTACTCCGGATAGTCCTTGTACATGCCCTCGAGCCAGTTCAAGAGCGTGTCGCCCTGAACGCCGCCCATGGCCGCGCCCGTATTGAACATGCGGTACTTGCCCGTCGGGTCGACGATGTGCTTTTCCGCCATGCCCTCGGTGAGCGTGTCGGACATGTCGTATCTCCATTGGCCGATGAAGCTCGTGGGCTTGGTGATGGTGATGCCGCCGGGCACGTCGATGTAGCCGCAGATGGCGCAGATGGCCATGAAGCACTGGGCCGCCTGGGTGGACTGCTTGGACTGGTCGAGCGCCACGCCCCAGGTCGCGGTGGAGGGAGCGTTCGTCGCGAAGGCGCGGGCCGCGCCGACGAGCGTGTCCGGGTCGACCCAGGAGACCTCCCGGACCTTTTCAGGCGTCCACGGCTTGACCGCTTCGGCGAGCTCGTCGAAGCCGTAGCACCACCTCTCCACGAAGTCGCGGTCGTAGAGGCCCTCCGAGATGATGACGTTTAGAAATCCCATGCCGACCGCGGCGTCGGTGCCGGGGCGCAGCTGCAGGTGGTACTCCGCGTGCGCGCCGAGCCAGGTGAGGCGCGGGTCGACGGTGATGACCTTCGCGCCGCGCTTCATGATGTCGACGATGCTGTGGCCGAAGAACCCGTCGGGGCTCGAGTAGAGCGGGTCTTTGCCCCATACCATGATGTACTTCGGGCACACCCAGCGCGGGTCGTCGTAGCGGTCCGGGAAGAACTGCGCGGAGTCGATTTCGGGGACGCCCGCGCCCAGTAGGTAGTTCACGATGGTCGCGCGAGGGCCGTAGCACGCCTCGCCCGAGAACGGGTAGGTCGACGCGCCGTTCGGAGTGTTCATGATGGCCGGGCCGTACACGGGCGCGTAGAGCGTCGACTCGCGGCCGGTGCCGGTGAGCGTGAAGATGCACTCGGCGCCGTAGTTCTCCTGGAAGCCGCGGATCTTCTCCTCGAGCAGGTCGTAGGCCTCGTCCCAGGTGATCTTCTCCCACCTGTCCTTGCCGCGGTCGGCGCGGGCGCGCCTCATCGGGCTCAGGAGGCGGTCCTTGTGGTAGACCACCTCGTCGAGCGCGATGCACCTCGGGCACAGGCGCCCCTGGGTGATCGGGTGGTCGGGGTCTCCCTCGACCTTCACGATCCTGCCGTCCTTCACGTGGATGAACATGCCGCACCCCACGGGATGGTCCCCCGGCGGCGACCACGCGCACGTGCGGACTTTCATGACGCCGTCCTCCTCGGTGACGAAGGGCTTGCACGAAGCGCAAGTTTCTCCCATTTTCACTCCCCCTCTTGTCGGTACAGGTAATCTTTGAATCAATTTCTCAAGACTCGTCGCGCCCGGTCGGCTCGACGAACTCCGCCGAGCTCTGCCAATCGGGATTCGGGGTCGAGCTCTTGATGAATTTTCGCTTTGTGTTACCGCACTTCGGGCACGCGAGAAGCCCTGGAGGCATATCGGCACCGCATTCCGAGCAGACGATGTCGATCTTCGGAATCAGCTTTCGGCATTTGTTGCACTTGATGCAGGGAAAACACGTCACGGAGCAGCACCTCCTCGTCGCATGCTTCTTACGGTGTGAACGGTGTGGATGGAGGGAAAGGCAAGGCCTTGGATCCGCATTCGCGGAAGAAGGCCCTGCCCGAAGGGGCATCCGACCGGTGGAGATCGGCCGGATGCCCACAGGAAAAGGTGAAGCTAGTTGTTGGTTGCCCACTTCGCCTGGACCGTAGCCGCACGCGGCATGGCGAAGGCGATGAAGCAGGACACGATCATCGCGATGGCGACGATGACGAACGCGTAGGCGGTCTGGCCGGTCGCGTCGATCACGATGCCGGCAACCCACGGGCCGAGGTAACGGCCGACGATGTTGATGGTGCCGATCATGCCGGTGCCGGTTGCGCGGCACTCGTCGTTGTAGTACTCGCCAGCGCCGGACATGATGACGGTGATGACGCCGGTCGACGCGCTGATGAGGGCGATGAAGAAGTAGCAGGGAATCATGTCGGGAGTCGGCGCGGTAAGCAGGTAGATCGCATAACCCGCGGAGAGAACGCCCGTGCAAGCGACCATGATGCCGATGATGTTCTTGCGCTCATAGCGGTCGGACAAGCTGCCCACAACGAGCTCGGTGATGATGGTGAGGACGCCGCCGATGGTGAGCGAGAACGCCGCCGTCGCAAGGTCGAAGCCGTTGCCGGTCATCGACACGACGTAGTACTGGGTGGCAGCCATGTAGCCCAGCTGGTACACAGCGTAGAACAGGCCGAAGTGCCACGTGATGCCCATCTTCGCAACCTGGCGAAGCGGGGAGACCTTCTTGCCCGAAGCTTCCTTCTTCTCTTCGAGCTTCGGAGCGGGAGCCGCCTGGGTGCCCTTCGGGGCGCCGTAGGGGGCAAGGCCCTTCTCTTCCGGGCCTTCGCGGAACGTCAGCGCGACGAACACGGTGATGAACGCGAAGTAGATGCCGAACGCAACGTAAGCCATGTTCCAGCCGAGACCGTTGATGACCATAGGAGCCACAACGCCCAAGATCAGCGCAGCGAAGTTCGCGCCCGGGGTGCACAGCGACATGCCGAAGCCGCGCTTGTTGGGGGCGAACCAACGAGAGATGATCTTCGGCAGAATGGCCATGAGCAGGCCAGCGCAGCCGATGCCGCAAATCGCCCAGGTGACGATTGCCGCTGCAAGGCTCGTTCCGCCAAACAAGCCGAACAGGATGGTGCCGACCGAAGACAGCGCGCAAGCGAGCGTCATCGCCCAACGCGTGCCGATCTTATCGCCGAGCATGCCCCAGACAAGCGACAGGCCAGCGTAGAAGATCATGAACACCGAGGTGATCAGGCCGACTTCCGCGTACCCGACGCCAAGCGTCTGGCGAACGGAGTCGAGCGCGATGGATGGAAGCCTCTGAGCGGCCAAAACGATGCCGGAAAGCAAGAAGCCGCCAAGGCAGATGACGAACGCGTAGTGCAGGCCGCCTGATTTGGCCTGGGTATCCGCTTCTGTTTGAAGCATAGTGTTCCTCCCCTTTTTTGGATATCCCTTTATCTAAACTGCTTTGATTCGAGAAAGAATCGCCCCGAATTTTTCCTTTCGGCGCGTTTTGCGGGTTTCCGTGTTGCGATGCTTGTTGGCA
>CAKTSW010000195.1 GCA_934613165.1 uncultured Ellagibacter sp. | reverse complement strand
GCGCCAACTCTCATCCTCCTTATCGTCATCGTTGTCGGCATGGTCTTCGCGGGGCGGCGCATGTATCGCGTGTTCTCGCTGAAAGACGATTGCTGCGGCGGCGGCCCGAAGGAGCCGAAGGCGAAGAAGTCGAAGCCGGTCGAGGTGGAAGACACCGACGAGACGAACTACCCGCACTCCCTTACCGTGCGCGTTAAGGGGATGACCTGCGAAAAGTGCGTCGAACGCGTGCAGAACGCGCTGAACTCGCTGCCGGGAACGTGGGCTCGCGTCGATCTTGCCACAGGCGAGGCGCGCATCCTCGCGAAGTCCCCCATCGATCGCGACGCAATCGAGCGAGCAGTAGAAGACGCCGGCTACTACGTAGCGCATCGGTAGGGGGGGCGCAAGCCGACTTCGCGTTCGGCGAAAAGCGCAACGCCATCGGCAAGCATGACGGCATCCTCGAAAACGATCTCGCCATCCTGAATGTTGCAGGCGCTGAGGAGGGGCGGCTATCGGGGCCCAGCTTTTGACGGAGGTCGGCCGCAGCCTTGCGCGTCACGCCCCTGGTGTATTCGACGCGACCGTCGAGCTTCACCCTCTCCCCGGCAAATCGGTATTTGTCCAAGCCGACAACTCGTCCGTTGTTTTCAGCTCAATGCTTCGTGGCAGGGAATCACGACCTTGCGGTGACTTTTCAGGGGTTGTGCGAGAGCGAGTTGGCCGCGCGAGTGCATCGTTGTTGCTATCGGATTCTCCGACCTGGGGAAACGCTATGGACTTTGGCAAACCAAGAGGCCTAAAGGGTCGCGGCGGTCCTTCGCGTTTCGCACAACCCCCGAAAAATCACCATGTCTGCTCCGTTTGCTGCCATTCTGCTGCGCTCTCGGCTTGTCTGCCAAATTGTTGCGGGCTTCCCATCAAGGCTTATTCGAGTCGGCGGAAGTCGCTTGATCGCACAACCTCCGCCCAAAGCTTGAACTGTCGATGCCATGCATCAGCTTGCCTTGCCTCGAAGTCGACTTGCGCCTCACCTGCCTTCCGCGCAGGGTCTTTGCGCTTGCCGAGCGTTTGTCGGATTTGAACGGCTATCCGTTCGTACTGCCTGAAGTCGAGTACTTGCGAGGAGGTAAGGGAAAGGTGGGTTATGCCCAGAAGAGAGGCGAATTCGTTTCTTCGCTCGATGTCGCGCAAGATATTGGTCTCGCCCGCGTGAAACGAGGAGCTGTCGTAATCGATGGCGACGCGCCGGGTACGGCCGTCCCGCCCTCTTGCTTCGATGAGAAGGTCGGGCTTTCTTACGACGAAGGCCGGTCTGTCGGGGCCTTGCCGAGAAGAGCGTATTTTTAGAGTGGGATTCATCGTCACGTCTCCGAGATTGAAGCCTCCATGCCGAAGCGGCATGCCGAGCGAAAGCGCCAATCCCGACTCCATAGGCGAGAACGAGTTGTCTCGTACGAACGCAAGCGCGCGACGGGCGCGGGCGCTGCCTTTGACGGCACCGGCTCTGTCGAGGAATGCCGCTATCTTTGCTACGGTGGTGAGCTGCGTGTCGTTGCCCACACGCAGCGCGATGCCGCCAGGCGTCCACTCGTCGATTCGATACGAAGAACAGAGAGCGAAGCCGAAATACGCTGCTTGAGACAGTGGGTAGGTTAGGGCAAGCTGAAGGAACACGAATTCGGGCGATGAGACGAACAGCCGGTTCCCGAGCGAGGGAAAGTCGAGCGGGATGACCGATCCTGCAGGAAGATTGGCAGACCAAACGTGGGGGAGTGCGAAACCGGAGGGTCTGCGTCCCGCGCGACTTGAAACGACGAGGTGCATATGGTTGTCGGGAAGCGAAAGCGCCCGGAGAGCCTCGCTTGTCGTATGGACGTCAGGCGCCGTTTGGGGAAGACGCTTCATCCGGTAAGGCCGCGATAGACCGGACGCCGGGTTGGCGTTACGAACGAGCCAGCGAAGCGCGGTTATGTGAGACACGACGATATCCATGGTGGGCCGTATCATATAGGCAAGGGTGTCTCATTAAGTCGCACAATCATTAGCGAAATCGATACGGCGTGGCAAAAAGATGCAATCTTATGGTGACTTTTCGGGGGTTGTGCGAAATCAGGCTGGCCGGAAGAATGCGCTGATGTTTCTACTAGGCTCTATGAACTGGGAAAACGCTATGACACTCGGCGCATTCTTGGTTAGAAGAACCAAGAATGCATTTTGTATTTCGCACAACCCAAGAAAAGTCACCATGCATGTTCTGTTTGCTGCCATGTCGCTCCACTGCGAGCGCGGTAACACCCTTTATAATGCCGATTGAGACACAAGGAAGGTACATCTTATGAAGTACAAAGTGCGTTACATCAAGAACTCCGAGCTCTCGGGCGTATCATACGTGTTCGAGGAGACCGAGCTCGGCACCGACGACGAGGCGTCTGCTCGCGCGGCTTTCGAGGTGGGGAAGACTTCGGCGCCTGAAGGGGCCCTGCGTATCGATTTGGTGCGCGGCGAAGGGTACAAATGGGAAGGCGTCGACGCGGCGGAGCTGTAACGGGGGCGTGATTGGGCGCTCCATGGACGATTCCTTGCTGGACTCATAGGCGACCGCCAGGAAGCTTTCTCGTGCTCGAAGATTGGGCGTGGCGTGTGGCGGCGAACGGCGCTTTTGCAAGGCGCTCAGCGGAATCCGCCTCTCATATGGCGGCCTGCGACGGTTTTACAAAAGGGTCGGCTGTTTGCGGGTCTCCCGTGGCGGGCTGAACCGCTTTTGCAAGCGCTGCACCCTTCGTCGCATCCGCAAAACTGTCATAGGCCGCCAAATCGCTTATTTCCCACTTGCAGAACCGTCACAGCCCGCCATTTCAGGCGGCGAAAGCGGCGTGGCGTTTGCAAAGCCGTCGTACGCTGCCACCTCGCGAGGGGAAATCGCCCTTCCGTTTGCAAAGTCGTCGCAAGCCGCCATTCCTCGCGTGGTGGGCTACTTGCTCGCTCGCGAAAACGTTGCGGGTCGCCATTCGCGACTCCGCGTCCTCGCTCTTCCCGCCGACGTGGTTGCCCGTTGGGCGCGACTTTACGCGGACTTTACAATGGCAAGATGATCACCATACACGGCCTCTCTATTCTTATCGGCGCTCGATGGGGCCGTATGCCTTTCCGGCGCATGCTCGCTCGGCGCGGCAAGCGTCCGGCGCTTACCCGCCCCTCGAGCCCGAACAGACAACTCGAGAGGGGCAGGTCAATCTATGGATCCGGCAACACTGGTCGTGGTCGTGCTCGTCATCGCGACGGCGCTCACGTTCGATTTCACGAACGGCTTTCACGACACGGCGAACGCCATGGCGACGTCGATCGCCACAGGCGCGCTCAAACCGAAGACAGCGGTCATCGCCGCGGGAACGCTCAACCTGGTGGGCGCGTTCTTGTCGACCGAGGTGGCGAAGACCATTTCGGGCGGCATCATCAACGAGGCGCAGGTGACCATCGGCGCAGAGTTCATCTTCGCCGGCCTTGTCGGCGCGATACTTTGGAACCTCATCACCTGGCTCGTCGGCCTGCCGTCGAGTTCCTCCCATGCGCTGTTCGGCGGCCTTGTGGGAGCGGTCATCGTGGGCGCGGGCGTCGAGGGCGTGAACTTCGCCGCGGTGCTTACCAAGGTGCTCATCCCGGCGCTCGTGTCGCCGGTGGTTGCGGGGCTTGCGGCGTTCTGCGCGGTGCGGCTCATCTTCTTCGTGGTGCGCAAAATGGATGAAGCGCAGGTCGTAAGCGGGTTCCGCCACGGTCAGACCGTAACCGCGTGCCTTGTGGCCTTGTCCCACGGCACCAATGACGCGCAGAAGACCATGGGCATCATCACCCTCACGCTCATCGCGGTCGGGGCACAGCCTTCGGGCACGGGCCCGGAGCTGTGGGTCGTCGCGCTGTGCGGGCTCGCTATCGCGCTCGGGACCTACATGGGCGGCTGGCGCGTCATCCGCACGCTCGGCCGCGGGCTCACCGAGATCTCGACCCCGCAGGGCTTCGCCGCCGAGGCCGCGTCGGCCACCACGATCCTCGTCTCCTCCCACATGGGCTTCGCGCTTTCCACCACGCA
>CAKTSW010000194.1 GCA_934613165.1 uncultured Ellagibacter sp. | reverse complement strand
TGCTCGCCGCCTTCGCCAAGCTTCATGATTGAGCCGCGACCGAACTTCTGCTCGATTTGATCAGTCGTGATCTTGAGCATCTTGGCTTTTTCGTCGTTCATTCCTTCTCCTCCGATTACGGCGATTTCGTTCGTTGGTGTTTCGTCCATAGCGCGTCTCCTTATTATACGAACAAACGTTTGTTCGTCAAGGATTTACCGTAAACCCCTGACGGGCTTAACGGTAGCTGCGCACCTCGACCGTCCGTCTTCGCGTTTAGTCGCGTTCGGGCGGGTCGGCGTCGGACGGTTTTGACCGAAACAGTGCGCTTCGACACGGCAACGCGGGCGCTTCCCAACGCGCATTCTCGTTTTTCCAACACGGATTCCTGCGAGGTTCAAGCGTGCTGAACCGCTGTGCCGCGACCTTCGAAAGCGACGAAGCCGACCTGCACGCGCAAAGCAGGCCGGCTTCGTTATCGGTTCGGGGAGCGGGTCAGCGCATCGCTTCTTCGAGCGCTTCAAGCGCTGCGAGGACGGTGCTTTCGCGAACCTCGTCGCGCGAGCCGTCGAAGTGATGGACCTTCGCGGTCGACCCCGCGTCCGATGCCGTCGCGATCCAGACGGTGCCGACGGGCTTGCCGGGCTCCGCCCCCGTCGGACCCGCGATGCCCGTGACCGAAACGGCGAGGTCGACGCCGAGCTTCAGGCGGGCGCCCTCGGCCATTTGCAGGGCAACCTGCTCGCTTACAGCCCCGTAGGTCCTAAGGTTCTCTTCACTGACGCCGAGAACGCCGTGCTTCACCTCGTTCACGTAGCTCACGATCGCACCCTTCACGACCGCGGAGCTTCCGGATATGGCCGTGAGTGAGCCGGAGATAAGGCCGCCCGTGAGGCTTTCGGCCGTAGCCACGGTGAGGCCGCGCTCGGTCGCGTTCTTCACAATACGTTTCGCCGCGTCCTCGATGCCGAGCTGCGTATCGTCGGTGCCGGCCGTGGTTGCCGCTTGCGCCTTCGGCCCGAAGCCGAGCAGGTGGCGCGCCTTCGCGAAGTAATCCATCATCGAGATGATCGTAAGCACAAGTGCTGCGATCATGACCAGCCACGAAAGGACGTAGAGCGGGTTGTCGAGCTCGTGACCAGGCGTTACGGGAAGGATGCTGTCCTTCACGATGAAGAGCACGATGGCGATGATCTGCGTGACCGTTTTCGCTTTGCCGTACCAGCTCGCCGCGATGACGACGCCCTTGTTGGCCGCCACCATCCTGATGCCCGAGACGATGAACTCGCGGGCGAGGATGATGAGCACGGGCCACGACGGCAGGACGTCGAGCTCGACGAGCGCGAGCAAGGCCGCGGCCACGAGGATCTTGTCGGCAAGCGGGTCCATGAACTTCCCGAAATCGGTGACCTCTCCCCTGCTGCGCGCGAGGTAGCCGTCGAGCCAGTCGGTGCACGAGATGAGGATGAAGATGAAGGCCGCGACGAGGCTCTTCGACTGCATGGAGATTCCCTCGACGCCGAACCAGTCGGGCCAGGGACTGATGAGCGCGACCACGAACACCGGCACGAGGCAGATGCGTACGAGTGTGATGACGTTCGAGATGGTCCAGAGCTTGTCGGTTTCGGCCGGTTTCGCCTTCGCGGGCATTACTCAGCCTCCATTTCGTACAGGAGCGTGTCGGCGATTTTCACGCGGACGATGTCGCCGATCGCGCCTTCGCTTACGTACGTCTCGCCGTCGACGTCGGGGGCTTGGCACATCGCGCGCCCGAACAGCTGGCCGTCTTCCTCGACGCCTTCGATGAGGACGTCCATTTCCCGCCCCTGACGCTCGGCGATGCGCGGCGTGCAGGCCGCGTCGGCGAGGTCGCGCAGGGTCTGAGCGCGCTCGGCCTTCTCATCTTCGTCGATCTGGCCGGGCAGGTCGTAGGCGGACGTTCCCTCTTCGCGCGAATAGGCGAATACGCCGATGTAGTCGAAGAGCGCTTCCGACACGAAGTCGCAAAGCTCCTCGAACTGCTCCTCGGTTTCCCCGGGAAAGCCCGCGATGAGCGTCGTGCGCAGCGTCACGTCCGGCACGGCGTCGCGGATGTGCTTGACGAGCGCGAGGTACTTCTCGCGGGAGCCTGCGCGGTTCATCGCGCGGAGCAGCTCCTTGTCGACGTGCTGCAGGGGGATGTCGAGATACGAGCAGATGTTGTCATGGCCGGCGATGGCGGCGAGAAGCTCGTCGGTCACGCCTTCGGGCTGCACGTACATGACGCGGAACCATGTGTCGGGATGGCGCTCGGCGACGTGGGACATGAGGTTCGCGAGTGAGGACGGCTCATCGAAATCCTGCCCCCATCGGCCCGTGTCCTGTGCGATGAGGACGATCTCCCGCGTTCCCGCGGCGACCTTCGCGTCGATTTCCGCGTCGATCTCGCTAAGTGGGAACGAGTGGTAGCGCCCGCGGATGTAGGGAATCGCGCAGTACGAGCAGAAACGGTCGCAGCCGTCCGAGATCTTCACGTAGGCGGAAACGGGCGCCTGCTCGGCCCCATCGTCCTCGCCTTCTGCGGGTGCCGCGCTCTCGCACGGGCCGCCGAAGAGCGCGTCGAGGATGGAGCCGAGGTCGTCCTCCTTGTTGCAGGGAACGAAGGCGCATGCCTCGTCGAGCTCTTTTTCCAGGTCGGCGCCGTAGCGCGCGGGCATGCAGCCGGCGACGATGAGCTTCGCTGCGCCCGAGGCGACGTTTTCCATCCCCGCCGCCTCGAAGATGGCCTCGAGGCTTTCTTCCGTCGCGGACTGGATGAACGAGCAGGTGTTCACGACGATGGCGTCGGCGGATTCGGGGTCGGATTCGATGCGGTAGCCGGCGCGGCGGGCCTTTTCCCTCATCTTCTCGGAGTCGACCTCGTTCTTCGCGCATCCGAGCGTGATGAAGGACACCGCGCGCGCGCGGGACGGCGTGTGGGTTTGTTCTGTCATCGGGCGCCCTTTAGCGGTAGTTGACGTACTGGAGCGGCTGGCCGAAGTCTTCGCCTTTGAGGTGTGCGATGACGTCTTGCAAGGTGTCGCGCGAGGCCGAGGACACGCGGAGCTTGTCGCCCTCGATCGCAACCTTGCACTTCAGCTTGAGGTCGCGGACGCTCTTCGAGATCTTGCCCGCCGTTTCCTTGTCGATTCCGTTGACGATGGTCGCGGTGACGCGCACGCTCTGCCCCGTCGCCGCTTGCGGCTCTCCCCAGGTGACGGCGGAAAGCTCGATGCCGCGCTTCACGAGCTTGCTGCCGAGGACGTCTTTGACCTGGCGGGCGACGAAATCGGCCGGCGCCGACACGGTGAGGGTGCCCTTCTGCTTGTCGAGCGTTATCTCGGCTCCCGAGTCCTTGAGGTCGTAGCGTTGTGAGATCTCGCGCTTCGCCTGCTGGTAGGCGTTGTCGACCTCTTGCATGTCGACGGTGGACACGATGTCGAAGCTTGATTCTTTTGCCATGGGGTGACTCCTAACGGGTTAGTTGGTCGATCGGGAAGAGCTGGTCGAACCCGAATTTGTGCTTTTCGTGCTTGAAGATGAGCTCGAAGAATTACTCGAAGAGCTCGTCGAGGACGTCGTCTGGGAGGAATTCGAGGAGCTTGCCGAAGACGATACGCCGTGCTCCTGCTGCCACTTCGAGAGGATCGAGGCGAAGTCGACCGTGTAGGCGTACATGCCGTTGCTGTTCTCAGTGAGGTCTACCTTCTCGCCGTCGAGCGTGCATTCGACGGCGCTCGACGCGTCGGATATGAACTTCAGCTTCGAGGTGACGTCGAAGGACTTCTCAGAGGGACCGGTGACGGTCTGCGCGATGGTCGCCGTGGACGAGTCGCCTTCGTACACCTCGATGTAGACGCTGCCTCCCGAGGCAACCTTGTAGGTGAACGTCGCCTTGGTGGGCGCGACCGCGCTGCTTGCGGACTGCTTGGACGAGTCGTCCTCGCTTGACGCAGAGTCCTCGGATGCGGACTCGGACGAGTCGGCCTGCTTGTTCGAGGTGTCCGAAAGCCCCGTGATGGGCACGGTCGGCTTCTCGGCCGCGGGCTGGGAGCTCTTGTTGCCGAAGACGAGCGCGAGCACGATGATGAG
>CAKTSW010000193.1 GCA_934613165.1 uncultured Ellagibacter sp. | reverse complement strand
GCGCGATGGTGCAGATGGCGCGGGCACGTTGCGCGATGACGCCGAGCTCGCCCAAGCGTTCGGCGACGCCGTCTTCGCAAAACGCGCTTGGATCGGGGAATGCGCAGGTGAGCGCATCGATAGGGCCCGCAACCGGATGTCCGAACTCCTGTGCGACGCGGCCGGCGAGCGTGCTTGCCGCCTTCACCGTGATCTGCTGCCCCAAAATGGCGCGCACCGCCATCTCGAACCCGTCGAAGCTGCACGGCACGCGGATTCCAGGAATATGGTAGGCGCCGTCGAGTCGTGCGTGGAAGTCGGCAAGCCCGGCCTCCACGGCGCTCGGCACGCAATCGGTGTCGAACAGACGGCGAACCCGCGCGAGAACCGACGGGATGTCGTCGAACAGCTCCGGCGACACGGTGACCGCGAGCCGCTTCCTCTTCGGCTCGTCGGCGACTTTGACCCAACCGGTATGCGCCGCGTCTTCGCCGCGGACGATGCGGTAGTATGCGCCGCCTTCGACCGCCTCAACGCCCTCGATGGCGCGAAGTTTCAGGAAGGCGAGCAGCAAATCGAACCGGTACGGTGCGCGGTAGCCCACGTGCAGCACGACCGGGTCGTTTGCATTCGCGGGCGCAGAGCCTTCTTTGGCGCGCTTGCGGAAGCGCGTCGGCTGCATGCGGTAGTTGTTCACGAAAGCGTCGTTGAAGCGACGGACCGAGGAGAAGCAGCTCGCGAACGCGATGCGCGTGATAGGCAGGTCCGTGTCGGTGAGCAGGCTTTTCGCGATGAGCAAGCGGCAGGTTTCACGATATGCCGCGGGCGCGACGCCGTACGTCGATTCGAACAGACGGCGCAGATGACGCTCGGACATGCCCTGATCGGCGGCGATGCGGGCGATCGGGCTTGCGCCCGGATGCTCCCGGATAGCAAGCGCGGCCCGCGCGACCGCGCGGTCGGCGTCAGGGGCGATGGGTTCGCCAGGCGCGAGCTCGGGGCGGCACTTCAGGCACGGGCGGTACCCGGCCGCTTCCGCCTCGGCCGCGGTTTTGAAGAACGTGCAGTTCTCGATCTTGGGGACTTTCGCCCAGCATATGCCGACGCGGCAGTAGATGCCTGTCGAGGACACCCCCACGAAGAGCAGGCCGTCGAACCGCGGGTCGTTCGCGAGCAGGGCCTTGTAACAGATGTCCTTGCTGGGAAGATCATCGCCCGTGAACCACGAAGGGCTCACTTCGCCTGTGGCCGCGACCACAGGCGGCTTGTCTCCAGTTGCAGCGGCTGCGTTCGCGGACCCATCATCGGGCGCAGCGGCCGCGATCACAGACAGCTCGCCCCCAGTTGCGACACCCGCCGCCGGCTCGTCTTCGTTTCGATCGCTTACGTTCATCGAGGTTTCCTTTCTTCCGTAGGAAATGAAACCATAGCGAACGCAGCGAAACTAGCCATTTTCGGACATGAAAGCGCGCCGTGGCATTTCAGACGCGAACCGTGGTGATTTTTCGGGAGTTGTGCGAAACAGGCGCATTCTCCCATCGACCTATTGTCGGCTCACAGCGAGCAAACAGCCCGCATTTCCCCAGGTCGCGGGTTTTCACAGCCGCAAGCACGTCCCATCACGCCTAGACGGATCTCGCACAACCCCGGTTTTTTCACCAGGAAGGCACGTCTTGCTGCCACGAGAGGGGATGCGGATAAAAATTGGACCGACAACATAGGTCCAGGCCACGCCGCATAGGCCGGTCCAGGGAATCGTCCACGTCCCCCAAGCCCCGCAGCATGCGTGCAAATGCAAAATGCGGGGCACCGGTATAACCGATGCCCCGCATCTCAAAAACAGCCAAAAAGACGAGCCCGTGAAACGAAGCACCGAGAGCTCTACCCGCAAAAGCGTCAAGCGCTCACGCAAGCACGCGCCCTAGCGCCTCTGGCTCTTTTCGCGGTTGCGGCGCTCGCCGAAGGAGCGCACGTCGTTCATGTTCGAGGGGCGTTTCTTGTTGCGCTTGGAAGCGGTCGCCGCAGCGCCCTTGTTGCCGGACGGCTTGGAGTTGCGTTTGTCGTGCTTCTTGCCCTTGAAGTCGCGCTGGCCGTTGCGGTTGTTGCGATCGTCGCGTCCGTTGCGCTTGCCACCGCGCGAATCGCCGCGCTTGCCACCGCGGTCGTTGCGCCCGCCGCGGTCGCGGTCGCGGCCATCGCCACGGCCGTCGCGCGAGTCGTTGCCGAAACGTGCCGCACGGCGTTCGGAGCGGTTCGCGAGCTCGCCCTCGCGACGACCACCGCGACCGCCATGCCCGCGGCCGTCGTGCCTTTTCCCGGAGCCGTTGCGGCCCGAATTGCCGCGGCCCTTGCCCTTCTTGTTCAGAAGGTCGCGATCAAGATCGTAACTGTCGAGGTCCATGAAGGGGATCTCGCGATCGATGAGTTTCTCGATGTCGGCGAGAAGGCGGCGCTGCTTCGGGCTCACGAACGAGATGGCGTATCCCGTCTCGCCCGCGCGGCCGGTGCGGCCGATGCGGTGCACGTAGTCTTCCGGGCAATCGGGAAGGTCGAGGTTGATGACGTAGTCGACGCTCGGCACGTCGATGCCGCGCGCGAGCACGTCGGTCGCCACAAGAATGTTCGCCTTGCCGCGACGGAACTTGTCAAGTGCGCGACGGCGAGCCCCCACCGACTTGTCGGAGTGGATGGACTCGGCCTCGTAGCCGTCCTCGCGCAGAGCCTTCGCGAAGTCCTCGGCGCGGCCGCGGGTGCGGGCGAACACGATGACACGGTCGTGGCCCTTTTCCTCGAGCACCGCGCGCAGAAGCGCCGGCTTGTCGTCCTGCTTGATGGGCATCATGAACTGCTCGACCGTCTTGGCGGTTTCGCCCTTGTGGGCGATTTCCACGATGGCCGGATCCTTCAGAAGATTGCCGAGGTTCTTCTGGATGGATTCGTCGATGGTCGCCGAGAACAGAAGCGTCTGGCGCTCGTCGGGCGTGGCCTTCACGATGGTGGTGACGTCGGGCAGAAAGCCCATGTCGAGCATGCGGTCGGCCTCGTCGAGCACGAGCGTCTGGATGCTGGAAAGATCGACGACTTCGCGGGTCATAAGGTCGTTCAGGCGGCCGGGCGTGGCGATGAGCACATCGGTGCCGCGGCGGATTTCCTTGATCTGTGGGCCGTAGGGCGAACCGCCGAACACGGTGGTGACGAACTGGCCGGTGCAGCGCGCGATCTTCATGGCCGTGAACGCGATCTGCTGCGCGAGCTCGCGCGTCGGCGAGACGACGAGCAGGCGCGGCGGGCGCTTATGGCTGCGATCGCGCGTCATCTGGCTTAGCACGGGCAGCAGAAACGCCGCGGTCTTGCCGGTGCCGGTGCTTGCCGCGGCGATGAGGTCGCGGCCTTCCAAAACCAGCGGGATCGCCTGCTCCTGGACGGGCGTCGGTTCGTCGTAACCGAGTCGTTTCACCGCATCGAGGGCGTTTTCGGACAGGCCAAGGCTGGCAAAATTTTGCATGCTGATTCCCTTTTCTTCAATTGCCACGCGACGCCGCCCCATGCGGCGTTCCTCGTGGGCGCACCCGCTCCCTGCGGTGTGCATTTGCGCTTAAGGCGAGCCGCTTTCTTTAGATTTCCGTCGGCGGCGACTGCAGCTGTTCGGCAGCACGATGCGCAATGAGAAAAGAGAAAGAATTTCGCTTGAAGCGACCTTGTATTATGCGTGAAACTACGCACCCTTGCCATCTTCGGCACGGGAAATCCACAGCATCGACGCGAAACAAGGGACAGGCGGGAGCTCGAAGGAGCCGAAGCCCGTTCGCCCAAGCCCGCTATTTTCGCCGCCAGATGTTCACGATAAGCCAGATGGAAAGCACGAGCGACCCGAAGTAGCCGAAGAACGACAGCAGCGGAACCCCGAGGAAGCGCGGCTCCATGGCCGTTCCCGCCATGAGGGACGAGCCCACGAACAGGCCTGCGATGACCATGGCGATCGCGACGCGGTTGATCATGCGCGACAGGTGCGCGAGCGGCGATTCGCTGCCGATCACTTCCATGTTCATCTTCAGCTGGCCGCGCGTGAGCATCTTGATCGCCTCGCCCGAGTACGTAGCCGCGTCGAGCGTGCCGCGCCCCGACGAGTACAC
>CAKTSW010000192.1 GCA_934613165.1 uncultured Ellagibacter sp. | reverse complement strand
TGTCGGCGATCAAGGGGCTCTACCGCTACCTCGTGCGCGAGGAGCGCATCCCGAAAAGCCCCGCCGACCTCATCGCCGTCCCTAAGGCGCCCGACCGTCTGCCCGACGTCCTTTCCATCGACCAGGTGACGAGGCTCCTCTCGCAGCCCTGCGGCGACAAGCCCACCGACGTCCGCAACTGCGCCCTTCTCGAGGTGCTCTACGGATGCGGCCTGCGCGCGAGCGAGGCATGCGGCTTGAACCTCGGCGACGTCGCGCTCGACGAGGGCTATCTCCGCGTCGTGGGGAAGGGCGGCAAAGACCGCGTCTCCCCGATTTCGGGCGCTGCCGCCCGCGCCCTTTCCCGCTACCTCGAAACGGCGCGCCCCGAGCTCGAGTCCGCTCGGGGGAAATCGCAAGGGGCGGTGTTCCTGAACGCCCGCGGCGGGCGCATCACGCGTCAAAGCGTCCATAAGATCGTCGCGCGCGCGGGGCTCGCCATCGGCATCGAGAACCTCCATCCCCATACGCTGCGCCATTCCTTCGCCACCCATCTGCTCGAAGGCGGCGCGGATTTGCGCGCCATCCAGGAGATGCTCGGGCACTCCGACATCTCGACCACGCAGATCTACACCCACGTCGACCGCTCCCATATCCGCGAGGAATACCTAGCCGCCCATCCGCGCGCTTAAGGCGCGTCCTATCCTGGGCGCGCGCGGGCCCTGTGTCGCCCCGCGCCGTCCGGCTCTGCGCGATCATGCCGCCGCCCCGCCACCCTCCCGCCACGCTCGCCGCTTCGGACCCTTCCCGCCTCGCCGGGGCCGTTCGTCCCGTGCCGTGCATCCGCCGCCTCTTCAACCGCTCGCCGGCGCATCCGCGCCCCACGCGCGCCTCGTCGGTTCACAATCCCCCCACAATGCCCCACAACGCTTCCCGCCCATATCTTGGGCACGGGTTTCACGCTCCCCAACATCTAGCGCGCCTTCGCGGCGCAATGCGCTAAAGGGGGGTTGCAGTGTGGCTGAATTGCCAGCTTAAGCCCACGAAATGATTGTAAAGTGGGGCGTTGTGGGATAAAATGCAAAGCCATGGAAGCCACTGCAGGGTTTTCGGAAGGGTAGGCATGGCAGAAGCCGTCACACATGAAGAGGAGCGCTCGGGCGCGGAGCCGAAAGGCCCCGTCGTCCTCAACGGCGAATACCGCTTCAAGGTGGACAGCAAGGGCCGCGTCTCGCTCCCCGCGAAATTCCGCAAGGTGCTTTCCACCCAGCTCGTCGTGGCTCGGGAACTTGAGAACGAGTGCTTGTACGTGTTCGAGTCCCCCGACTTCGAGGAGTGGATCAACCAGCTGTTCATTTCTCACTTCGGCAAGTTCGAGCCGTCCAAGAAGGAGCACCAGCGCTTGCTGCGCAAGCTCAAGTCGCTCGCGATGGACGTCGACGTCGACAAGACCGGGCGCATCATGCTTCCCGCTGAGGCGCGCGAGAAGGTCGGCATCGAGAAAGACGTGGTGATTTTGGGCAATACCGGTCGATTCGAGATCTGGGACGCGAAGCGTTACGACGAAGACATCGAAGACATCGACCTTTCGGTGCTTTACGACTAATCGGAGTCAGGACGTGAGCGAAATGACAAGCGAATATCGGCACACACCGGTCCTGCTCGCCGAGTGCCTCGAACAACTCAACCTACAAACACAGCATACGTTCGTGGACTCAACGCTCGGCGGGGCAGGGCATTCTCTCGAAGTTGCGAAGAGGCTCGGGCCCGAAGGCACGCTCATCGGCATCGACCAGGACGAAGTGGCGCTCGCCGCCGCGCGAACCCGCCTGGAGGCGCTGCCGGAGCAGACGCGCCCCGCGCTCGAACTGCTTCATGGCAACTTCGGCGAGCTCGACAGCCTTCTCACGTCTGCCGAGGTGCCCGGAATCGATGCGATCCTCTTCGATTTGGGCGTTTCCTCCGTGCAGATCGACACGCCGTCACGCGGCTTCTCCTTCAAGGAGGAGGCCCCCCTTGACATGCGGATGGATCCGAGCACACAAACTCAAACCGCAGCAGAGATCGTCAACACCTACAACGCAGCAGATCTCGCTCGGATAATCCGCGCATACTCGGATGAAAGGTGGGCGAAGCGCATCGCGGAGTTCATCGTGCGCGAACGCGAGAAGGAACCGATCGAGACGAGCGGGCGCTTGGTGGAAGTCATCAAGGCCGCCATCCCCGCATCGGCACGCCGCGCCGGCGGGCATCCCGCGAAGCGCACGTTCCAAGCGCTCCGGATCGAAGTCAACTCGGAGCTCGATGTGCTGCGGCGGGGACTCGACGCAGCCATCCGCTGGCTCAATCCGGGCGGGAGGATCGCGGTCATCAGCTACCACTCGCTCGAGGACCGCATCGTGAAAGACACATTCGCCCATATGGCGAACAGGTGCACCTGCCCGCCGGACCTTCCGGTCTGTGTGTGCGGGAAGGAGCCGATACTCGACATCGTCACGCGGAAGCCCATACTTCCGACGCCCGAAGAGGTGGAGCGCAACCCTCGGGCCCGCAGCGCGAAGCTACGCGTCGCGCAGAAGCGCTAACGAAATAGAAACGTTCACGCCGCCCCCGCAAAGGGGCGTCGTTGCCTACAAGCACGGATGATCGAAGGGAGGGAAGCATAAGCCGTGAGCGCGCAACCTGCATATTCCCGTAGTTTCGAACGCGCCCCCGAGCGCGCTTCCCGCCCACCGCGCATCGAGGTGGTGCCTGGTCGCAAGAACCAGGTCGAAACCTTGTCCCCCGGCATCATCAGGCTCGCGAAGTGCGTGGCGGCCGCCCTTGTGCTGCTCGCGCTCGTCAGCTTCGTCCGCATCGGGCTTACCGCGGCCGCGGTGACGGTCGAGCAGGAATCGAAGAGCTACGACTCGCTCATCGACACCGCACGCTCCGAGGGAAGCTCCCTCGAGGTCGCGCAAAGCACGCTTTCCAACCCCTCGCGCATCAAGTCCGAGGCAAGCGCGCTCGGTATGTCGGCGCCCGAATCGACTTCCAAGATCTTCCTTTCCGCCGACATCGTCGTGACCGACGATGCGGGGAACCTGTCGCTCTCGCAGAGCCTTGCCCAAGCGGCACGCAGCTAAACGTCGAAAACGAGGAAGTTTCCCTATGTCCGATCGCAGACGCACATCGCGCGGCGATGCAGAAGGCGCCTTTGGGCGCGCGCGCGAGCCTCGTGCCCGCGGCGCCGCTCGCCCTTCCCACCCCGACGCCTCCCGCAGATCTCGCGGCACGTCCCGCCCGAGCACGCGCACCTCGTCGCGTGCGGGTAACCTACGCCGCGAGGAAGACGGACGCAACGCTTCCGCGCGCGCCCCGCACGCGCGCAACGAGCAGGGCCGCCGTCCGCGAAAGGCGACGTCATCCCGTGCGAACCGCGGGTCTTCCCCGAGCGCATCCGCATCATCGGTCGTGTCGGGCATCGCAGGCGCGCTTGGAAGCGCCGCCGCGCGCGTCGCCGACGCGACGAGCCGTATCAACCCGCCCGCACCCGTCGCCCGCGTCCTCAACAGCGCCGACTCCTCGCGTGCGTTCGCCGTGGTGGTGCTCTTCGCCGCGTTGGCTCTCGTGCTCTTCGGGCGCTTGTTCTACCTGCAGGTCATCGAGTCGGACCACTATTCGGCCATGGCGGAAGAGGCCCGCACGGTGTCGTTCACGACGACGCCTCACCGCGGGACCATCTACGACCGCAACGGCACGGTGCTTGCCAAAAGCGTCGACGCCACGACGGTGTACGCGAACCCCGCCGAGGTGACCGACGTCTCCGGCGAGGCCGCCCAGATAGCCGAAGTCCTCGGGGGCGAGGCCTCCGACTACGCCGACGCGCTTTCGAAGGATTCCACCACGTTCGTCTACGTGAAGCGCCAGGCCGACGTCGATGCGGCGAGCGAGCTCAAGAAGCTTGCCCTCGACGGCATCTACTTCATCGCCGACACGCGCCGCGAGTACCCGTGCGGCCAGATCGGCGGGCAGATCATCGGCTACTGCAACGTCGACGGCGAGGGCATCACGGGCCTCGAGCTGCAGTACAACGATATCCTCTCCGGCACGCCCGGCACCTATTCCGCCGAGCGCGGCGAGAACGGGCTTCCCATCCCGGGCGG
>CAKTSW010000191.1 GCA_934613165.1 uncultured Ellagibacter sp. | reverse complement strand
CGGTTGCCGTCGCGGCGCGTTTGCGGGGGCTGCATGAGCTGCAGGTAGTCGACGATGATGAGCCCGTTGCCCTGCGCATGGCGAAGCTCGCGCCTCGCCTTCGCGCGCGCTTCGAGGATGGAAAGGCCCGGCGAGTCGTCGATGTACAAGTCGAGCTTCGAAAGCGAGTTCGACGCGTCGGCGATGGCGCCCCAGTCGCCTTCGGCGATGAAGCCGCCGCGGATCTTCGACAGGCTCACGCGCGCCTCGGCGCAGAGGATACGCTGCACGAGCTGGCCGGCGGACATTTCCAACGAGAAGAACGCGACCGACGTGCCGGCCTTCGCGGCGTTCACCGCCAGGTTCAGGGCGAACGACGTCTTGCCGACGCCCGGGCGCGCGGCGAGGATGACAAGATCGCCGGCGCGGAAGCCGTGGAACAGGTCGTCGACGTCCTTGAAGCCCGTCGGTACGCCCGCCATGTGGCTTTTCTGCTCGGCGAGCTTGGTGATTTCCTCGAACGCGTCGGTGAGCAGCGTGTCCATGCGCGCGAACGTGGACGACACGCGCTTCTCAGTTACGTTGAAAAGCGTCTTCTCGGCGGTTTCGACCACTTCGTTCAAGTCGTCGGGGGCGTCGTAGGCAAGCGCGTTGATCTGCGCCGCCGCGTAGATGAGCTCGCGCAGGATGGCGGTGCGCTTTACGATTTCAGCGTGGTTTTGCCAGTTGGTCAGGGCAAACGTGTTTTCCGCCAAGTCGGCGATGTAAGACTTCCCGCCCACGGCGTCAAGCTGCCCGTTGGCGTTGAGCGTGTCGGCGAGCGAGATCTGGTCGACGGGGATGCGGCGGATGTTGAGGTCGCAGATCGCCTCGAAGATGATGCGGTGCGCCGGGCGGAAGAAGCTTTCGGGCTTCAGCTTCAGCACCAGTTCCTCGACCGCCTCGGGGTTGAGGAGGCACGCCGCCAAAACCGACTGCTCGGCTTCGATGTTCTGCGGCAGCATTTTGCTCTGATGCGCCGGGCTTGGCGCGAAGTCGTCGTTGCGAGGGGCGTTGGTGCGATTGTCGGGCATGGAGGCGAATCCTTTTTCAAACGTGTTTATCACGATTCATATTACCCTGCCCAAGCACGCGCCGAAAGGGACTTGCCCCAAACAACAAGAAACCCCTTGCCCGGGAAGAGCAAGGGGTTTCGTTCGTGCGTTCGCGAAAGCGAAAGGGCTATTCAGCAGCCTCTTCCGTTTCCTCGGCAGCCGGAGCCTCGGTCTCGGCCTCGGCGGTTTCCTCAGCCTCGGGGGCTTCGGGGGCCTGGTCGCTCACCACGTTGATGGTGACGGTGGCCTTGATGTCGCGGTAGATGGAAACCGCGACGGTGTGCTCGCCAGCAACCTTGATCGGGTTGCCGAGCTCGATGCGGCGACGATCGACCTCTGCGTCAAGGTTCTCCTTGATCGCGTCGGCGATGATCGAAGACGTGATGGAGCCGAACAGCGCGCCTTCCTCGCCGACCTTAGCGAGGACCTTGATGGTGGCGCCGTCGAGCTTCGCGCGCAGAGCCTCAGCGTCGGCAAGGCGGGTAGCCTCGCGCTTGGCGATGTTGTTCTTGCGCTGCTCGAGCTGCTTGAGGTTGCCGGGGGTCGCCTTGATGGCGTAGCCCTGGGTCAGGAGGTAGTTGTTGGCGTAGCCGTCGGCAACGGTGATGACGTCGCCTTCGCCGCCCCTGCCCCTCAGTTCTTTAAGCAGAATGACTTTCATGGTACCTCCTTCGCCTAGCGGTTGCGGCGGTCGCCACGGCCGCTCACGGCGGGAACCGCGTAGGGCATCAGGGCCATTTCGCGAGCGCGCTTCACGGCGTTCGCGATGTCACGCTGGTGCTGGGTGCAGGCACCCGTCACGCGGCGCGGCTTGATCTTACCGCGGTCGGTCACATACTTGCGCAGCATCTGCGTGTCCTTGTAGTCGATGTACTCGACATCTTCCTTGCAGAACTGGCAGAACTTGCGACGCGGCTGCTTCGCGTAATCTGACGTTTTCTTCAACTTAGTATTCCTTAGAACGGGATGTCTTCATCATAGACTGAGGAAGAGGCGTTGATGGTCGGCGCGGCTGCGGGCTGCTGGTAGCTGTTCTGCTGAGCAGACGGGTAGCCACCTTGCTGGCCGTAGCTCTGGCCGGACGAGTACTGAGCATCAGAAGAGGAGTTGCGGCTCGACATGAACTCAAGCTCGTCCACGATCACTTCGATCTTGGAGCGCTTCTGCCCGTCGCGTTCCCACTGGCTCCAACGCAGCTTGCCTTCAATCGCCACTTTCGTGCCCTTGGACAGGTACCTGCTCAAAGACTCGGCGCGGGCGCCGAACATGGTGCAATCGATGAAGTTCGGGTAGTCTTCCCACTCGCCGGTTTGCTGGTTCTTGCGACGGTCGTTGACCGCCACGCCGAAACCGAGAACGGGAAAGCCGCTTGCCGTGCTGCGAAGCTCGGGGTCGCGAGTCAAGTTTCCGCTGATGATAACTCTGTTGATGCTCATTGCTTTTGCCTCTTCTCATGTGCCGGGCGCATGCGCCCTTAAGCTCTTGTTAGTCGCGATCTTCGCGCTTCACGATCATGTGGCGGACCACAGCGTCGTTGATACGCAGGACGCGATCGAGCTCGGCAACGCTCTGAGGATTAGCGTGGAAGTTGACGAGGGTGTAATCACCGTCGGTCAGACCGTTGATCTCGTAAGCGAGTTTACGCTTGCCCCACTCGTCGACGTTGTCGACCTTGCCCTCGGACTCAGCGATCGTGGTCTCGATTCGCTTCATGACGGCAACGCGGTCTTCGTCGGAAATGGTCGGGGCGACAAAAAACAGCAGTTCGTAAGCCTTCATCAGCTCACCTCCTTTGGACTTTACGGCTCTGGGCCCGGTGAAGGCAGTTTCACCCAGAGCAGGATATAGCCTGTCTATATTACCCTGGGATCAGCATCTTGTGAAGAGCGCGTTTCGCCTTGCCGACCGAACCACACATATCGCCCACATGTGCCGAGCTCGACACTCGGCAGGGTACCAGGCACTTCGCCCGTGGGGTGCATGCGGCGCGCCGCCACGAAGACTTTGGGGAGCTCTCGCGCGTGCAGCCGAAAGGTCGCTCGGGTACCTCGAATGCCCCGGGAGTAGAACGAGGGCCCGACGCTTTTCAACGCCGGGCCCTCGAAAAGCCACACGATTCCAACAGCAGAGAGCAGGTTGGTTATTCCTCGCCGTCCTTGTCAACGTCTTCGTCGACGTCCTCGTCCTCGTCGTCGTCGTCGACGAGGTACTTCTCGTCGATTTCGTCCTCGCCGTAGTCGACGCCGCTCTTGAGCCCCGCCATGAAGTTAGGAGCCTCGCCGATGTAGGCCGCCTCGTCTTCGAAGGTGCAACCGCCTTCGTCGTCCACTTCGTAGACGTAGCCGACCGCGTAGCCGGTTTCCACGCCGGGGATGCCGCCTTCGGCGATGACGACGTCCTTCGTGCCGTCGTCGGTTTCGACGTAGCCGTCATAGCAGAACGCGTAGGCATCGGCGCCGCGCGCTCCTTCGACGGTGTGCTTCGCGAGCGCATAGCATTCGTCGGAGGAGTCGCCCGGATGCGTTTCGATGAACAGATTTTCCTTCACGACGAGCGCCGTGAAGGGAACGAGGTCCTCGCCGTCGGTCATTTTGTCTTTCGCCTCGTCGAGCGCGAAGATAAGCACGCTTTCAAGCGTTTCGGGGATTTCAGGAACTTCGTCCAATTCGGATTCGACAACACGGTCGGCCATAAGGTCGCTCCTTCGTTTGCGGTTTCTTCGATTCGTAAAGTGTAATCCACTCGAAAGGTCTTGGAAAGCAACGGCCAAGGAACGCACAGGCCCAAACACGAAAAGAGCCCGCTATTCGCAGGCTCGTTCGATTCAAACTGGCGGAGGAGGAGGGATTCACGCGGCCGCTTCGCGCCCGCCTACCCCTCCCTCGCAAGCTCGGTCGGGCGAATTCCTAGGAACGTGTCACTGGCACGTTCTTACCCTTCGGGTCGGAATTCCACCTCAACGGTTCGAATCCCCGTAGGTTCCCTAGATATGAAAAGAGCCCGCTATTCGCAGGCTCGCTCGATTCTAACTGGCGGAGGAGGAGGGATTCGAACCCTCGTTACCCGGATTACGGGCAAA
>CAKTSW010000190.1 GCA_934613165.1 uncultured Ellagibacter sp. | reverse complement strand
CGCCCTCGGCGCCCCACAGCGCCGCGAGCGCGATGATCTCCGACGCGTTGCCGCGGACGATGGCGGGCTTGTAGGACGCGAGCTTTTGGAGAAGCTCGGTGCGCAAAGACCCGATGCCGATTCCCACCGGGTCGAGCACCCAGGGTTTGCCCGCCGTCTGCGCTGCGGCCGCCGTGCGCGGCAGCGTCTCGGCGTACACGGGCAGAAGCGTTCCCATGTTGATGTAGACCGCCCCGCCCGCATCGACGAGGCACTCGCCTTCGTCGGGCAAATACACCATGGCGGCCGAGCCTCCCACGGCGAGCTGCGCGTTCGCCACGAAATCGATCGTCACGCTGTTCGTGATCGACCCCGCCATCGGGTTTTCGGCGCGCACGTCGCGCGCAGCTTGTCGGATTCCGCTTCTCAACTGGTCCATCTCAATCATGCGAGTTCCTTTCTTTCCGGAAAGCGGTCAGAGCGCCTTCCGCATCGCAAATGAAAAGGGACGCCAGCATAAGCGGGCGCCCCAGAATGAACCTGAGATGCTCCCTACGCCAGCACTAACTGACAGGTTCCAAGGGTTGGGCACATGCCCTCTCAGCCAACGCGCCCGCGCGAAACCGCGGACGGGAGGCACCCCCGCATCGAACTTGCTAGGCACATGGTACACCGCAAAGGGCACGGACACGGCATCCGGCTGCGGGAAATTCGCGAAAGGCACTCGAAGCACAGGGCGCACTTGGTGCGGCAAGACCCCTCGTGAGCGCATCGCGAGAGCGCGCTTGCGAGGGGCGACGTTGACGGGATCGCGTGCGACCTGCTACCATTCGCACCGTTAAAACCCCACGTGGACTTTTTGGGCGACGCGAGCGTTTGCTCGGCATCGCCACTTTTCGCCACGTAACCGATTGCCCGGTTGCGTGGTGTTCCGCATCACCGATGCAGCATCAGCTTCCGGGCACGAGCAACGACCACTCGAAAACCGGAGGCAACCATGACGCAAGCCCCATCGCAGGAAATGATCGGAAACCGAACGGACTTGCGCGCCCCAAGCGCTTCGGGCGCGCAGAGCGCCGCAGCCGGCCCCGCACCCCGAACCGCTAGCGCATGCGCCGCAGCCGGTGCCGCACCGTATGCCGCGGCAAGCGCATGCGCCGAGGCAAGATCCCCGCTCCCGAGCGAAGCCTCAAAGGAGGCCAGGCGCACCCGAACGAAGGCAACCGCGCAGGTCTTTCTCGGCGGAGCGAGCTACGGCGCGATGGCAACCACCTACAAGCTCTCCTACGCGGCCGGGTTCACGTCGAACCAGGTCGTTGCGGGGCAAGGATGGACGTCGTGCTTCCTGTTCGCGATCGCCTTTCTCGTCGCGCTTGCCCGCGGGAAGAGATGGCAACCCATCGGCGCGAAATGCACGCTCAAGCTTTTGGGATTGGGAGGCCTTACCTGCACGACGTCGATCCTGTACTGCTACGCGATGAGCGTGCTTCCCGTGCCGGTGGCGCTGACGCTCCTGTTCCAGTTCACCTGGATCGGCACCGTCATCCAGGTGATCATGACGCGCAAGCCTCCGGCGTTAGCGCAGGTCATCGCCGCAGGAGTCATCCTTGTCGGGACCGTCTTCGCGAGCGGCGTGTACCAGACAGGCATCATTGGGTACGACCCGGTGGGGCTTGCGTGCGGCTTCTGCGCTGCGATCAGCTGCGCACTCTTCGTGACGCTTTCGGGCAAGGTGGCGGCGCCCTGCTCGACCGAGCAGCGCGGCCTCATCGTGTGCGCAGGCGTGGTCGTAGGCTCGCACCTCGTCTGCCCCGACTTCATCGTGTCGGGGGCGCTGCTGCAGGGGTTCGCGCCCTACGCGTTCGTGTGCGGGCTTTTCGGCATGCTCATCCCCGTGATGCTGTTCGGCCTTGGAGCGCCGCACCTGTCCGCCGGGATGTCGACGATCATGACGTCGGCCGAGCTGCCCGCCGGGCTCTTCATCGCGATGATCGTTTTGGGCACGCCGATTTCCCCTGTTGAATGGCTCGGCGTGGCGACGATCCTCGCCGGCGTGTGCATCGCACAGATCCGCGGCAAAAAGCACGCAGGCGGTTCGGTAGAATAGGCGCAACGATTGGCAACGGACGTTAAGCGGGAAGGAAACCCATGCTCGAAACCGAACGACTCATCTTAAGGCCATGGCGGGAAGGCGACGCGCCGACGCTCTTCAGATGGGCGAGCGACCCGCGCGTGGGGCCCGCCGCCGACTGGCGCGTGCACACGAGCGTCGAATATAGCCGCGAGATCATCCGCACCGTGTTCTCCGCGCCGGAGACCTACGCGATCGAGCTCAAGAACGCAGACGCCATTGACGCGCGCGAAATCGAGGAGGCAGAACGCGCCGGGCGCGCGGGCGAGCCGGATACCGGCAACGACGCAAAGGGGCGCCGCTCGCTCATCGACCGCATAACCGACCGATTCGCTGACAAGCCCGACGCGAACGCGCCGCTGAACCCGGTAGGCAGCATCGGGCTTATCCCGCCCGGCAAGGGCAACTGCTCCATGCGCGACGACGAGATGGAGATAGGCTGTTGGGTAGCCGCCCCCTTCTGGGGACACGGCATCGCCCCCGAGGCGACGCGCGAGATCATCCGTCACGGCTTCTGTGACCTGGGGCTTTCAGCACTCTGGGTCTGCAGCTTCGTGGAGAACGCGAAATCGGCGCGCGCCCAGCAAAAGAACGGCTTTCGCCTCGTGCGCGTCGAGGAGGCGAAAAACCACGTGACGGGGGCAGTACGCACCCAACAAGTGTCGGTGCTCACGCGCGAGGAATGGCAGGCGCGCCAGGCGTAAAGCGGCGGGCGAAGCGTTGAGTCGACGGCCTCAACGCTTCGGCTTCGAGCTCGGCCTTGGCCCGCCCGTCCCGTGCCCGCCGGCACGAGTGGCGTCATTGCGATGCCCATCCCGCATCATATACGCATTTTGCTATGCCAAGGCGTTTTACACCAGCCTTGCGTAGTCCTGCGTTTGGTGGAAGAAGCCAATGACGGAGACCTTACCATCCCCCACCACGTAAAGAGCAACATAGCCTTCCACAAGCGCCTTTCTTACCCCTTGGGCAGCCAGGCGGTCTTCTCGGCAGAGTGGGTAAAGGTCGGGAAGTTCCGAAACCGCATCGGAAAACTCGTCGAAGGAGTCGAGCAGCTTTCTCGCTGCCGAAGGTTCACCGAGAACATCGGCGACGTAGCGAACGGCCTCCGAAAGCCCAATGTACGCCTCGTCGGCGACTTCGACGCTAAAGGCCATAACGTTCTCGCAACTCGCTGGTCGCCTTGCGGGCGTCTCGTACACGACCTGCGGCAACATCGGCCATGCCACGATCAACCGAACTGTAAAGCGCAGCCCGCGATGCCTGTCTGCGCAGACCATCGTAAACTTCGACGGACATGCTCACGAACGCTTCACGACCATGCTTGGTCACCACGACGGGTTCCCCCGCCGTCTCGACCTTTTCCGCAAACGCCGCAGTATCCTTGAGATCTTTCATCGGGACACAGACAGTCATTATCTCTCCGATCGCTCATATAATCCCATGATTGTGGGATTATACCATGTTAATGGGATTTTCCATACGCCAATCTATCTTCAGGCGCAATGCTGAACACGTATTGCCGAATACGGGAACCACGAAGAACATAAGCAGCTCTTCTAAATGGCTATTTAGAAGAGCTATTTGACCTAGGCTTTAAGAAATCGCTCGAAGAGGCCAACGAAACCTGGGACGCTGTGTCTTTGCTGGACATTGCCGACTACAAGAATGGCCTTGCAATGCAAAAATTCCGACCTAGCGCTGGCGATAAAGGGCTGCCTGTTCTAAAAATTCGCGAACTTGGCCAAGAATCCTGCGGGAACGATGCTGAACGCTGCAGGAGCGATATCGATGAAAGCGTCACCGTACATGATGGCGATCTCGTCTTTTCGTGGTCTGGAACGCTCTTGCTAAAGTTCTGGGCAGGCGGGGATGCCGGCTTGAACCAGCATTTGTTCAAAGTGACATCTGCGATATATCCAAGTTGGTTCTATTACGCATGGACGAAACGTCATCTGGCACGGTTTATCATGCTCGCAAAGGACCGCGCAACCACAATGGGACATATCAAACGTAGCGCGTTGAAGGAATCGGAAGTGCTTCTGCCGCCAGC
>CAKTSW010000189.1 GCA_934613165.1 uncultured Ellagibacter sp. | reverse complement strand
ACCATCCTCATCCAGAGCAACGCCGAGCGCGCCTGGGGCTCGCAGATCGAGGACTACGTCACGGTCGACAACCTCGGGTTCAAGACCGAGCTCACCGCCGAGCGCGCCGAAACCTACGGCGTCAACGTCGCCGAGTCGCTCACCGGCGACGCGACCGACCTCGATTCCGTGGTGGGCGACCGCGTCTTCGACTCCGTCTTCATCGACGCGCCCTGCTCGGGGCTCGGCACGCTGCGCCGCCACCCCGAAATCCGCTGGCGTCTCGAGGAGGAGCGCATCGGCGAGCTCGCGAAGACCGGCCTCGCGATGCTCAAATCCGCGGCCTCGCACGTGAAGGAGGGCGGCGAGCTCGTTTTCGCCACCTGCACCATCACGCGCGCCGAGAACATCGACGTCGTGAAGGCGTTCCTCGCAAGCGAAGAGGGCGCGTCCTTCAAGCTGGCCCCGATGGGCGGCGCACCCTGCTTCAACCCGGCGCTCAAGCCGGGCGGCCCCGACGCCCACTTCGCGGTGAAGCTCGTGAAGACGTCCGGCGCCGACGACGGCATCCTCGCGCCCGCCGAGGCTGAAATCGACGGCGAAGGCGAGCAGCCTGCCGCATCCGCCGAGCCTCATCAGGCAGAATCGACCGAAGCCGCCGAGAAGCCGGAGGCTGCCGAGGCCCAGGTCGGCGAAAGCCCCGAGGTCGCAGAGGCGTAAAACCGCACCGTATATCGCATCGTCCGCAAACGGCGGCCATCGGCTATGAAGATGGCCGCCGTTCGTTTTTCCCCGTCGCGAAGGCGGAGGGGTTTGCACTATACTCGAAGCGTATTATCCGATGCGCGACGAAAAGCGCATCGCGCGAACGGCAAGGCAAGAAAGGGGGATTGCGCGTTATGGAACCGAAAATCGAAGAGGTGGCGTCGCGAATTCGCTCGCTGCGCGAGGACATGGACATCTCGATGCAGGAAATGGCCGACGCGACCGGTCGCACGCTTTCCGAATACGCCGCGCAGGAATCGGGCGAGCAGGATTTGTCCTTCACGTTCCTGAGCAAATGCGCCAAGCGCCTCGGCGTCGACGTGGTCGAGCTGCTCACCGGCGAGAACCCCCATCTTACGGGCTATTCCCTCATCCGCGAGGGCGACGGGCTTTCGGTGAAGCGCCGTGCCGGGTTCGAGTACCTGCACAAGGCGCCGCACTTCAAGGACAAGCTCGCCGAGCCGTTCCTCGTGACGATGCCGTATCTGCCCGAGCAGCAGGACGCGCCTATCCACCTGTCGTATCACCGCGGGCAGGAAATCGACTGCATCGTGAGCGGGCACATGCGCTTCGCCTACGAGGGCCATGTCGAGGACTTGGGCCCCGGCGACGTGCTCATGTACGACTCCGGCCGCGGCCACGGCATGATCGCGACGGGCGGCGAGCCGTGCGTCTTCTACGCAATCGTCTTGAAGCCCCAGGACATCGAGATTATGTAGGCGCGCCGGGCCTTCCGGTTGCGCCGAAACCGCTTGTCCAACCGCTTTCGGGCGGCACGAGGGTGCCGTTCGCTGTTTTTCGCTTGAAAGAGAGATTTTAGCTTCATGAGAAACATCAACCTCCGCTACGTCGATGAAACCTACGATGAGAACGGGCTGCTCAAGACCTTCAAGGTGAAGTACCCCGACAACTTCAACTTCGGCTACGACGTCGTCGACGACATCGCCGTCGCCGATCCCGACCGCCGCGCGATGGTGTGGTGCAACCCCGAAGGGGAAGAGCACGTCTTCACGTTCGCCGACATGAAACGCTGGTCCGACAAGACCGCCAACTTCCTGGCTGCCCAGGGCATCGGGAAGGGCGACTTCGTCCTCGTCGTTCTGCGCCGCCACTACCAGTTCTGGTTCGTCGCCACCGCGCTCGCGAAGCTCGGCGCCGTCATGGTCCCGGCGACGTTCATGCTGAAGGAGCACGACCTCGAGTACCGCCTGAACGGCGCGTCCATCAAGTCGATCATCTGCACGTCGGTGGGCGACATCGCCGATGTGGTCGACAACGTGTACGACGAATGTCCGAGCGTCACCTCGCGCATCCTCGTGAACGGCGCGGGCGGCGGCACCACCCCGCGCGCCGAGGACGGCTCGCTTGTGGCCGTGGCCGGCACCGTTGGCGAGGCGCTTTCAGGCGAGGAGGGCATCTGCGCCGCCCCGGTTTCGCGCGAGGGCTGGGTCGACTTCAACACCGGCGTCCGCGCGGCGTCCGAGGAATTCGCGCGCGTCGACACGCTTGCGGCCGACCCCATGCTCATGTACTTCTCGTCGGGCACGTCGGGCAACCCCAAGATGGTGCTGCACAACTCCGGCTACGCGGTCGCTCACCTCATCACCGCGAAGCACTGGCACAACGTCCAGCCCGACGGCATCCACTTCACCATCGCCGACACCGGCTGGGGCAAGGCCGTGTGGGGCAAGTACTACGGGCAGTGGCTCATGGAGGCGTGCGTCTTCACCTACGACTTCGACCGCTTCCATCCGAGCGAGATCCTCTCGCTCATCGGCAAGTACCGCATCACGACGCTGTGCTGCCCGCCGACGATGTACCGTCTCATGATGTCGGAGAACTTCGACGACTATGATCTGTCCTCGCTCGTGTACTCCACGACCGCAGGCGAAGCGCTGAACCCGGACCTCTTCAACTTCTGGAAGGAGCATACAGGGCTCACCATCTTCGAGGGCTTCGGCCAGACCGAAACGCCGCTCACCATCGCGAACCTCACGCATTCCACGCCGCGTTCCGGCTCCATGGGCAAGCCGGTGCCGCTCTACGACGTGGAGATTCAGCGCGACGACGGCTCTCGCTGCAACACCGGCGAGACGGGCGAGATCTGCATCCGCATGGAGCCGCGCCCCGCGGGCATCATGATGGAGTACTACCGCGACCCCGTGAAGACCGACAACGCCATCTACGACGGCTGGTACCACACCGGCGACACCGCGTGGGTCGACGAGGACGGCTACTTCTGGTACGTCGGGCGCAACGACGACGTCATCAAGTCTTCGGGTTACCGTATCGGACCCTTCGAAATCGAAAGCGAGCTTTTGGAACACGAGGCCGTGCGCGAATGCGCCGTCACCGGCGTGCCCGACCCGGTGCGCGGGTTCGCCGTCAAGGCGACGGTCGTGCTCGCCGACGGGTTCACCCCGTCCGACGCGCTCACCCATGAGCTCCAGGCGTGGGTGAAGCATCGTACGGCACCTTACAAATACCCGCGCATCGTGGAATACGTCGACGCGCTTCCGAAGACCGTGAACGGCAAGATCCGCCGCGTGGCTATCCGTCAGAAGGACGGGGCGGACCTGAAGGCGCCGAAGCTTCCCGAGGGCCTGCTGTAGTGCGCATGTTCCAGCCGCAGGAGCTTTCGGGCGTCGTCGTCGTGTGCGGCCACTACGGCGTGGGCAAAACCGCGTTTTCGCTTGCGCTTGCGCGCGACGCCGCGGCGAGCGGCAAGGAGGTCACGCTCGTCGACCTCGACGTCGTGAACCCGTATTTCCGCTCGAGCGACGAGGGGGCCGAGCTCGAAGCTGCGGGGATTCGCGTCGTGTCGCCGGTGTACGCGGGCCCGTCGTGCAACATCGACATGCCCGCGCTCACCGGTGCCGTCGCGCCGGCGATCGAGCGCGCGCAGGCGGATGCGGGGCGGCTCGTTGTCATCGACGTAGGGGGCGACGATGCGGGGGCATCCGCGCTCGGGCGCTTCTCAGGCGTCATCGCGCAGGGCAGCTACCGCATGCTCTACGTGGTGAACCGCTTCCGGGCGCTCACGCAAACGCCTGCAGAGGCGATCGGGGTTCTGCACGACATCGAGGACGCGTGCCGCCTTCGCGCGACGGGCGTCGTCGACAACTCGCACCTTATGGGCGACACGACCGCCGCGTGCATCGAAGAGGGCGCGCGCTTCGCCTGCGACGTCGCGCGTGTGGCGGGCATCCCGCTTGTTGCGCACGTCGTCGCGAAACGGTTCGCTAAAGCGGGCGAACAAGCGCTTGCGCGGGCGGGCGACACGGCGCCCCTTTATGCGATTGCTCCGTATCGCCAGGTCACGTGGGGAAACGAATAAACGAGAGAGGGCGGACACTTTATGGCGAGAATCCAGGTGGACGAGGGCTTCTGCAAAGGCTGCGGCCTGTGCGTGGACGTTTGCCCGACC
>CAKTSW010000188.1 GCA_934613165.1 uncultured Ellagibacter sp. | reverse complement strand
TGATTGAAGTCGCAGTCGTACAGCGTTCCGTTCCACGCCACCGAAAGCTGCGTGCGGCACATCATCGCGGGCAGCGTTTCAGGGTTGAACGCGTCGATCAGCTTGTTCATGTAGCGGTCCATGTTGTTCGTCTTCAACAGGCGCTCGCCGAAGCGTCCGCCCGGCGCGTTCGTGATCGTGAACAGGTTGTCGAACGAGATGCCGAAGTCCTCGCCGAGACGCGTTTTGTACTCGGCTTCAAGAGCCGACTGCTCGGGCGGCAAGAAAGCGCCGTTAGGGTTGAACACGAGGTTCAGCTCCAACGTCTTCCCATTCGGTTCCGCACCTTTGCCCCTCCCGTAGCCAAGCGCGCACAAACGCTGCAGCATCTCGATTTCGTCGTCGAACGTTCCCGCGCCGCGTTGCTTTTCCGCCGTCTTCTTCACGTAGTGGGGAAGCGATGCGACAACCGTGATCCCCAGTTCGGCCCAGAGTTCAGGCAAGTGTTCGTAGCCGGGTTCCTTCAGGATGGTCAGGTTCGAGCGCGTCATCACATGCGCCCCGGCGGCAACCGCCTCGCGCAGGAACCATTCGTAATGCGGGTTCATCTCCGGCGCGCCACCGGTCACGTCGATTGTCGACATGTTCCATTTTTGGAACACCTGCAAACACTGCGAAAGCGTTTCCTTGGACATTTCCTCGGTGCGTGCGGGACTCGACTCGACATGGCAATGCTTGCACGCCATGTTGCACTTCAGCCCGATGTTGATCTGCAGCGTGTCGATATGTTCTTCGGTGAAGCGATAATCGCCCGCGAACTTCCAGAACGGCGGGTAGGCCGCGAGCGCTTCGTTCACGTCGTCAATGTAGGACATCGATTCCTCTCCTGGTACAAAAAACGGGCTTGGCGACCAGGCCAAGCCCGTCTACTCTAAACGAGTGGCCTACATTTCCAGGTTCTCGACGATCTTCTTCATCTGAACGCCATGGGCCAACGCCGCGCCACCGCGGATCGCGTTCGCAACGTGGAAGGCCTCGGTCATCTGCTCTTCGGTGACGCCCTTTTCCAGGCAGGAATTGGTGTAGGCGTCGATGCAGTACGGGCACTGCACGGTCGCGGCGACGGCCAGTGCGATCAGTGCCTTTTCGCGAGCGGTCAGCGCGCCTTCCTGGAAAACCTTGCCGTAGTAAGCCATGTAAAGGTCCCAAAGCTCCGGCGCGCCCTCGCCGATGCCGTCGGCGGAGAATTTAGCCAGGTCAGCCGGGTCGTAATATGTTTCCATGGAATGCTCCCTTCTGTCCAACGGCGGAATCCGTTGAAGTTGGACATAATCCTATAATCGATATGCGCAATTATAGCGCGTATAATGTGCCGTTTTTAGATGGTTTACAGGTTTTGAGTGGCTCAACCATGCGAAACCAAGAATGACGGGGCTTCTTCCTGAAGAAGCGCGAAATCGCCCGACGGCCCGACAGGGTTTTACGCGACGCTGAAACCCCGCTGGCTATGGGTGCGGTATCATGGGTGAAACGATTCCTCCCTACAGAAAAGAGCGATCAATGGCAAACAAATCTCTTGCGAAGGACCCCTCGGAGCTTTCCATCCTCGTTACGGGCGGCGCTGGCTTCATTGGGTCGCATACCTGCGTTGAACTGCTTGCTCGCGGCTATAAGGTCATCGTCGTGGACGACCTCAGCAATTCGAGCGAGGTTGCGGTCGAGCGCGTGCGCTGCATCGCGGGAGTCGGCCCGGACAGGCTGGTGTTCCACGAGGCCAACATCCTCGATCGCGACGCGATGGAGACCATCTTCTCCGAACACGACGTGGACGCGATCATCCACTTCGCCGGTTTCAAAGCGGTGGGCGAAAGCGTGCAGAAGCCGCTCGAGTACTACTGGAACAACATCGCCGGCACGCTCGTGCTGTGCGACGTGGCGCGCAACCACGGCGTGAAGAACATCGTGTTCTCGTCGAGCGCCACGGTGTACGGCGAACCGGAGTTCGTGCCCATCACCGAGGACTGCCCGAAGCATTCGGCCACGAACCCCTATGGGCAGACGAAAACCATGCTTGAGCAGGTGCTTACCGATTTGTACGTGGGCGATAACGAATGGAACGTGGTGCTGCTTCGCTACTTCAACCCCATCGGCGCGCACGAGAGCGGACTTATCGGTGAGGACCCGAAGGGAATTCCCAACAATCTTGTGCCGTACGTGGCGCAGGTTGCGGTGGGCAAGCTCGCCGCGGTCGGTGTGTTCGGCGACGACTACCTCACGCCCGACGGCACCGGCGTGCGCGACTACATCCACGTGGTCGACTTGGCGCGCGGCCATGTGGCGGCGCTCGATTGGATGGGCGGCAAGGTTGGCACGGGCGAGCCGCGTGGCCTGGGTTCCATCCAGGGAGAAGCCGCGGATGACGGCACGCGTCGCGGCGTCGGCATCTTCAACCTGGGTACGGGAAAGGGCTCGAGCGTTCTCGACGTGATCCATGCGTTCGAGCGCGCGTGCGGCAAAGAGATTCCCTACGAGATTAAGCCGCGCCGTGCGGGAGACATCGCCACGAACTACGCGGCGTGCGACAAAGCGCGCGACGAGCTGGGCTGGACGGCCGAATACGACCTCGACCGTATGTGCGCCGACAGCTGGCGCTGGCAGTCGCAAAACCCCAACGGCTACGCAGCCGAATAACCAGCCGCAACTGGGCGTCCCGCTAACAGCCCGCATTCGTCTTTTGGGGCAGCTCGCGCCCAACCGCAGGTCCGCGCAATCACCGTGCGGGCCTGTTTGTAATTTGTCACGTGACGCGTTACAATTCAAGAATGATTAAGACGTTCGCAGATAAACAAACGGAGAAACTGTTCCTGGAAGGCTCAGCTAAATCTGTTCCTCCTGCTATAGTTGCCCGCGCCATTCGAAAGCCCGATATGGTCGATGCTGCGATTCGTCTTGAAGATTTGAAAGTTCCGCCGGGCAATAGGCTGCACGCATTGCGAGGCGATAGGCTAGGGCAGCATTCGATATCGATTAACGACCAGTGGCGTATCTGCTTTCGCTTTGACGGCGAACACGCCTACGACGTTGAAATATGCGACTATCACTAGGGAGGATGAAATGGAGCAATACATGAAGTTCATGACCAGAAAGCCGACTCATCCTGGTGAGGTGTTGCGCGAGGAATTTATGCCCGACTACGGTCTGACGGTTTCTTCTCTTGCGAGGCGGCTCGGCGTTTCCCGTCAGTCGGTCAACGAGGTGGTTCGGGAGCGTCGTGCGGTGAGCACCGAGATGGCTCTCAGGCTTTCCCGGTTGTTCGGAACGACGGCCGAGTATTGGCTCAACCTGCAGCGCGGTGTCGATTTGTGGGACTCGCTCGATTTGCGGAAAGACGAGCTCGGCGCCATTCAGGCGATTGCGTTTTAGTTTTCGTGCGTCGTTATGCTCGAGGCGCGTATTTCAGCAGGTCGGAGAACCTTTCGAGCATGATGTCCGACTCCGCATCGCGCATTTCCTGGGCGGTGTGGTAGCCCCATGAAACGCCGATTCCGCATGCGCCCGCGCGGTGGGCGACGAGGATGTCGTTGGGGGAATCGCCCAGGTAGGCGGTGTGTTCGGGAGTGCTTCCCAGCTCGTCGATGGTTCGAAGCAGGCCTGCGGGGTTGGGTTTGCGGGGAATCTCGGCGCATTCGCCATGTTCGACGTCGAAAAGCCCGGGCAGGCATTGCGCGATGATCTTATGCACGCCGCCGTCGAACTTGTTGGAAAGAACGCCAAGCTTGCATCCGCGTTTCCGCAGCGCGGCGAGCGTTTCGGGGACGCCGGGGTAGGGAACCGTAAGGTGGTTGTCGTATTCCAGATTGATGCGCTTCCAGCAATCGACGGCTTTGTCGGCGATGTCTTGCGGGGTGTTCTCGGGTACGGCCTGGTACATGAGGGCGGCAAGACCGTTCCCCACGAAGCTCAGCACCTCGTCGTGCGTTCGCGAGGGGAACCCCATTTCGCGAAGCGCGTCGTTGGTAACGACGACCAGGTCGGGCAGCGTGTTCAAGATGGTGCCATCGAGGTCGAAAATGAACGTGTCGAAGGTTTTCTGGTCGCTCATGATTGCTCTCCTACGCAGCAACAACAAAAAACGGCGGCACCATGGCCGCCGATACAATCAATGGAGCGGGTGTAAGGGACTCATGCTTCGCTTCGCGAAGCCTAACCC
>CAKTSW010000187.1 GCA_934613165.1 uncultured Ellagibacter sp. | reverse complement strand
GCCCGCAATACGATGCCAGCCTGTCATGGCTCGGAAAGTCGTCGATGTCTATGGAAATCGCCAGTTCGGACGCCGTTCTCGGCCCTATTCCGGGGATGGTGAGCAGGCATCGGTAGGTCTCGTCTTGCTCGAGCAGGGCGGATATCTCAATCGTGGCGGCCTGGAGCTCGGCCGCGTTCTCGGCGATCCTTCGCGCCAAGAACCTCACCGCGCGGTCCTCGGCGGCGATCACGGCCGCGTCGGGCCTGGTGGACGATCCAACGGACCCGACGAGCGCGTCCACCTTGCCGCGCCGCGCGCCGCGGGCGAGGGCCGCCGCCCTTCGGCGGCCGGCGTCGGCCACCGACCATGGCCCGCCCAAGGAGGCCATGAGCCGCAGCTCGGAGGCGTCGGACAGGTCGACGAGCGATTCGAACTCGGGGCACGACTCCAGCAGGATGCTGCGCAGCCTGTTCTTGTTCCTGGTGCTCTCGCAGGTCAGGAAATCCCTTTGCGCCGCGAGCGCCCTCGCCGCCGCGATCGCGGGGTCGGGATGGGGGACCGGCAGCAGCGCGTCCGGGATGCCGAGCGCGGTCTTCGCGATGACCGTCGCGTCGCGCTCGTCGGTCTTGGCGTCGCCGCCGAACAGCCTGGCGGCCTCGTGGGCGGCCAGGCCCGGCAGGTACGCCGACGGCATTCCCGCCGCCCGCGCGCGGGAGAGCGCGAGCGCGCCGATGTTGCGGGCCTGGTCGACGACGACCAGCGCGCCGGGGAATTCGGCGAAAAGCGAATCGAGGGCGTTCTCCCTGTTGGCGACGGGCTTGCTCGCGAGCACCTCGCCGTCGCGCGTCGCGACGCACGCCCAGTGCGACGACTTCCCGACGTCGAGCCCTATGACGGTTTCCGGCCTTCTCGGTGGTGCCATGGTGGTATCCTCCAATCGGTAGGCCGATCGGAAGCCCTCCCTGCGACACCCACATTACCTGGCCGTGGCGCCCGCGCCCGGCAGTTTCCTATCAGTCGTTCGGAGCGGCGAGCGCCTCCGGTGGCAACACCCCCCGGGCCCTCTTCGGGGCAGGGGCAGACGGCCATCCGGAGGCGCCCGATCGGCGGCCCCTCTGGGCTTGCCCGTATCGTAGGCAATGCGCCGAATGCTCGCCACCGAAGTTCATCGGTGGCTTATCTCAGACTGTAATGGGGCTTGTCAATGATTGTCCTAGTTTATTCCTCGGGCCAGAGGATTTCGTTGCGAAGGTAGTCTCCTAAATGGGGTGTGGAGAAGCGCACGAGGCCGTAACCTGCCGGTTCGATGACATGTTCTCGTATAAGGCTTGCCCGATATTTCGCTGCCCAGCTTGCGGTTCGATTCGCGCGCTTGGCGATGTCGGAAACCTTCGACGGGCCGTCCCCATCCTTGGCCATCGCTTCGATGAAGAAGCGCTGCGGACTGCGAAGACCGTAATACAATGGTGCGCATATCGCCTCGTAGAAGGCAAGGAGCGCATCCGATTCGCCTGCCTGCACGTCGACGTCGTCGATGGAGCCCGACCTCCTTCGCTCCGCTGCTCGCCAGGCGTAATACCCGATAAGCTGAATCATATAGGGATGCCCGTCTGCCTTTCGTGCCGCGTCAAGTGCCGTTTCGGGAGAAATCGTCTTTCCTGAATGCGCGATAACCTCCGCATACGCATCGCGCGCGTCGAGCAGCGGAACCTCCTTGAGGACGCGTCGCTGGCTTCGCCTTAAAAATGTGAGAACGTCGTTCCCGGTGAGGTCGTCGACGATAGAGGGAAGGCCGGCAAAAGCAAACGCGACGCCCTTCTTCTCGTAATCGGGAACATCGGTCAAGTCCTGGTCTCTTATCACGTGTTGCAGGGCGGTTGCGAGAGCGACCATGTCTTCGGGCGATGCCGCCTGGGCCTCGTCGATGGTGAAGACGATGCCTTTTCCTGGCGATTCCTTCTTCAAGCGTTGGTTGATGGCTTCGCGCAGGGTGAGCGCGTGCTGCTCGGCTGCAGCGAACGACACGGCTCCAAGATTCGCGCTTACGATGCCGGGGACGGTAAGCGAAGGGCCGACGCTCGCGTTTTTAAGCTTGAGCCCTTGCGGGGCGAGGGCGGCGATTATGCGGTCGCACAGGCCGAAGGATGCGGTCTCGGAAACGACCGTCCAGCCGCGAGCGGTTGCAAGGCGAGCGAATTCGCTGAGCATGACCGTTTTCCCGTAGCCGCGCTGGCCCGTGATGAGCATGAGGCGCCCGGGCGCTCCGGCGCCGTTTTCGAGCCCTTCCGCAAAGTCGTCGATGATCGATTGCCTGCCGATAAGCAGCGGCGGAATCTTGCCCGCGGTGGGCTTGAAAGGATTTTGAGCCACGATGCTTTCCTTTAGTCTCGTCTTTTTGAATATCTACCGAATTATACCAACTTCTACCAACCGTTACGATTGTTCTTTATGCGGGGCGATGCGACTTGCCGTGCCAAAGCGGCGCCCCCTCGCAGCGCTTTCTCAAGGAAGCGTAAGTTTGCGCGAGGAAATGGGCGCGCGGCATCCTTGCGCCTTGTTGCTGCGCTAATATGGTCGAGTGCGAAAAACCGCTCATTGAAAGAGGCTTGCAACTATGACTACGAAGTACAACATCTGCCTTTTGCCCGGTGACGGCATCGGCCCGGAGATCATCGCCGAGGGCGTGAAGGTCCTGAACGCGGTGGGCGCGAAGTACGACACCGAGTTCGTTTGCGAGGAATCGCTTATCGGCGGTGCCGCGATCGACGCGACGGGCGAGCCGCTTCCCCAAGCCACGCTCGATGCCGCGAAGGCCGCGGACGCCGTTCTGCTCGCCGCTGTGGGCGGCCCGAAGTGGGACACCACCGATCCCGACGCGCCGCGCCCCGAACAGGGCCTGCTCGGCATCCGCAAGGGCCTGGGCCTGTACACCAACTTGCGTCCCGTGCAGATCTTCGACGCGCTCGCCGGTGCTTCCACGCTGAAACCCGAGGTCATCGCAGGTGTCGACCTTATGATCGTGCGCGAGCTCACCGGTGGCTTGTACTTCGGCAAGCGTGAGCGCTTCTATGACGAGGAAGGCGCCGGCACGAACGGCGCCAAGGGACAGCGCGCCTACGACACGCTCGAGTATCGCGAGTACGAAATCGAGCGCATCGCCCGCCAGGCGTTCGAGGCTGCGCGCAAGCGTCGCCGGAAGGTGACGAGCGTCGACAAGGCCAACGTGCTCGAGACGAGCCGCATGTGGCGCGAGATTGTGCACCGCATCGGCGAGACCGAATACCCCGACGTGGAAATCGAGGACCTGCTCGTCGACAACACGGCCATGCAGCTCATCAACCGCCCGGCCGACTTCGATGTCGTCGTGACCGAGAACATGTTCGGCGACATCCTGTCCGACGAAGCCGCCCAGATCACCGGCTCGCTCGGCATGCTCGCCTCCGCCAGCTTGGGCGACGGCACGGCGCTCTACGAGCCTTCCCACGGCAGCGCCCCCGACATCGCCGGCAAGGGCATCGCGAACCCGCTCGCGCAGATTCTCTCCGTGGAAATGATGCTGCGCTATAGCTTCGACATGAACGATGCCGCCGACGACATCCGCCGCGCGGTGACGAACCTGCTCAACGATGGCTGGCGCACGGGCGACCTGAAGGACTCCACCACGCCTGCCGACAAGGTGGTCAACTGCGCCGGCATGGGCGATTTGGTGGTGAAATATCTGTAGGCTCCGAATCGTTGCGGAAGCGGGCGCCGGCCGAGTTTTGCGGTGTGCCCGCGCCCGCGGCGAGACGGCTGGATAAATAACGCCGCGCCGCCGTTCGGCTAAACCCCGGCGGCGCTTTGGAAAGGAAACGACATGGCTGACGATTGCCTGTTCTGCAAACTGATTTCGGGTGAGATTCCCACGAACAAGGTGTACGAGGACGACATCTGCTTCGCGTTCGACGACATCGAGCCCGAAGCGCCGGTGCACACGCTGCTCGTGCCGAAGAAGCACTACGACGACATGTGCGACGGCGTGCCCGAGGAAGTTTTCGGCCACATGATGGCCGTGGTGCCGAAGGTCGCCGAGATCAAGGGCGTGCGCGAGTCCGGCTTCCGCACGGTGGTGAACACCGGCCCCGATTCCGCCACGACGGTGAAGCACTTCCATATCCACATCTTGGGCGGCGTGAAGATGGGCCGCTTCACGTTCGAGAATTCCCAGCG
>CAKTSW010000186.1 GCA_934613165.1 uncultured Ellagibacter sp. | reverse complement strand
ATCTCGCCGCCGGTGAGGAAGGGCGGCATGGCCTCGAGCAGCTCGTTTCTGCCCCAGAGCACGCCCATTCCGAAGGGCCCGAACAATTTGTGGGCGGAAAGCGCGAAGAAATCGGCGCCGAGTTCGGCCACGTTCACCTTCAGGTGCGGCACCGACTGCGCGCCGTCGACTACGAGGTAGCCGCCGTGCTCGTGCACGCGGCGCCCCAGCTCGGCCACGGGGTTTTCCACGCCAAGCACGTTGGACACGTGCACGACCGACACGATCTTGGTCTTCGGGCCGATCTTCGCATCCATTTCCTCGGGCGTGATGACGCCGTTTTCATCGGGGTAGAGGTATACGAGCTTCGCCCCCGCGGCGCGGCACGCCTGCTGCCAGGGGATGAGGTTCGAATGGTGCTCCATGATGGTGATGCACACCTCGTCGCCCTCGCTGAGCACGGTGGGCGCGAACGCCTTCGCCACGATGTTGAGCGATTCGGACGCGTTGCGCGTGAGCACGATGTCGTGCCAGTCGGGCGCGCCGATGAACCGGGCGACGCGCTGGCGCGCCACTTCGATGGCCTCGGTGGCCTCGACCGACAGGCGGTACAGGCCGCGAAGCGCGTTCGCGTTCATTTCCTCGTAGAAGCGGCGCTGCGCGTCGAGCACTGTTTTGGGGCGCTGTGCGGTGGCGGCGCTGTCCAAGAACGCGAGGTCGGGGTGGTTCGCCAGAAGCGGGAAGTCGCGCTTGTAGGGGTTTTCCGCGATGTTGGCGGCGCACACAATGTCGGGCGCCGCTGCCGAAGTCGCCGCGGCGTGGGCCGCGTCGGCGATGGCGCAGGCGGTGGTGTCGGCGACGGGGGCCGCCGGGCAGGTTGCGCAGTCCTTGGCGGTGTTTTCCGTGACGCGCGCGATAAGGGAATCGGTCTGGCTCATTATTCTTCCCCTTCCTTCGTTTCGACGAGCTCGAACGGCACGCCGAGTTCGTCGGCCAAGCGAGCCACCGAGGCGCGGATCACGGCGTCCGGCGCGTTGATGGCCGCTTCCTCGAGCGTCGCGTTGGCGAACAGGCGCTCGGCTGCTTCTTGGGAAATGCCACGCGTCATCAGGTAGTTCATCTGTTCGGGGCGCACGTGCCCGATGGTCGCCCCGTGGTTGCCCGCCACGTCGTCCTCGTCGCACAGGATGATGGGGATGGTCTTGTTGTCGACGTTCTCGTCGGCGAGCAGCACCGTTTCACGCTCGGATCCGATAGAGCCCTTGCATCCGTGCACGAGGTCGATCGTGCCGCGCAGCACCTTGCGCGAGGAATCGGCGAGCACGCCGTTCGCGTCGAGGTTGCAGGTGGTCTTCTTGCCGCGGTGGCGCACCACGTAGTTGAAGTCGATGGTTTCCTCGCCGTGCCCCACGTAGCGTGTGGAGATGTCGGCATCGGAGGCGTCGCCGCGCAGGTCGCAGGCAAGCCCGGTGTAAGACTTCCCGGCGCCAAGCACGCGGTGGGCGACGGTGATGCGGGCGTTCTCGTCGGCGATGTAGCCTTCGTCGTCGAGAACCGTCCAGGTGGGGGAAAGCGTGTGGAAGGTCGACACGTCGACGCGCGCCCCCTTGCCCGCGAACACGCGCAAGGAAAGACCCACAAGGCCCGCGCCCGCCTGCGGCGAGTCGAACGCGATGGTAAGCGCTACCTGGGAGTTTTCCTTCGCGACGACGTCGATGGCGGCGACGTTGGTCGCCGCGTCGACCCCGTTCACGCGCACGGTCGCGGTGTGCGCGCTTCCCGCCTCGGCGACGAGCGCGCGCCGCGTGCCGGCGGCGCTTTCCAGGTAGGCCTGCGCCTCGGGGCCCATGCCGCATTCGAAGGCGGTCGCGACGTCTTGGGCGACCTCCTCGCGAACCGCGCGCTTCTCGTAGGCGGAAAGCGCGGGGATGTTCAAATCGTGCGGGTCGACGCCGTCCTCGGCGGCCTTCAGCATGGCGCGCGTGTCGGCGGGAGCGATCGCGCGGCGCTCGTCGAGCTCGCTTTGCAGGGCGGCCACGGCGGCGTCGAACGCGCCCGCGTCGCAGCTCAGGTCCTCGGCGCCTTCGATGACGATTTCGCGTGCGTTCTCAAGTTCCGCCGGAACCTCGATGGTCGTTTCGTTCATGTGCAGGCGATGCCACGTCGGTGCGGGCATCGCGTTCGCGTTGTTCAAAGTAAGGGCGTCCATTACCCAATCGCCCCTTCCATCTCGAGCTTGATGAGATTGTTCATCTCGACGGCGTATTCAAGCGGCAGCTCCTTCGACACGGGGTCGGCGAAGCCGTTCACGATCATGGTGCGGGCTTCCTCTTCGGGAATGCCGCGGCTCATCAGGTAGAACACCTTGTCGTCGCCGATGCGGCCGATGGTCGCCTCGTGGCCCACGTCGACGTGCTTGCAGCGGATGTCCATCGCGGGGATGGTGTCCGAGCGGCTCGCGTCGTCGAGCATGAGGCTTTGGCACGACACGCTCGCGACCGAGTTCTCCGCGGCGGGCGTTGCCACGACCGAGCTTCTGAACGTGGAGATGCCGCCACCCTTGGAGATGGACTTCGTCTCGATGGCCGCCGTGGTTTCGGGCGCGGCCAAGACCACCTTGCAGCCGGTGTCGAGGTTCTGGCCCGTGCCGGCGAAGGTGATGCCGGTGAAGGTGCAGCGCGCGCGGCGGCCCTTCAGGATGGACATGGGGTAGAGGTATCCCACGTGGCTGCCGAACGAGCCGGACACCCATTCGATCTGACCGCCCTCGTCGCAGATGGCGCGCTTGGTGTTCAGGTTGTACATGTTCTTCGACCAGTTCTCGATGGTCGAGTAGCGCAGCTTCGCGTTCTTGCCGACGAACAGCTCGACGGCGCCCGCGTGCAGGTTCGCCACGTTGTACTTCGGGGCCGAGCACCCCTCGATGAAGTGCAGCTCGGCGCCGTCTTCCACGATGATGAGCGTGTGCTCGAACTGGCCCGCGCCCTTCGCGTTCAGGCGGAAGTAGCTTTGCAGCGGGAAGTCGAGCTTGGTGTCCTTCGGCACGTAGACGAAGCTGCCGCCCGACCACACTGCGCCGTGGAGCGCCGCGAACTTGTGGTCGGTCGCGGGGATGAGTGTCATGAACTTGTCGTGGATGATCTCTTCCCACTTGGGGTCGTGGAGCGCTTCCTCGATGCCGGAGTACACGATGCCCATGCGGGACGCGGTGTCCTGCATGTTGTGGTACACGAGCTCGGAGTCGTACTGCGCGCCGACGCCGGCCAGGTAGCTGCGCTCGGCTTCGGGGATACCCAGGCGGTCGAAGGTGTTCTTCACGTCGTCGGGCAGGGAGTCCCAGTCGCTTTTCTGGTCGGTGTTGGGCTTCACGTACGTGACGATGTGGTCCATGTCGAGGCCGGCGATGGACGGGCCCCAATCAGGCGTTCTGCTCTCGTTGTAGATTTCGAGCGACTTCAGGCGATGCTCGAGCATCCAGGCGGGCTCGTCCTTCTTCGCGGAGATCTCGCGTACGATCTCGGGCGTGAGGCCCGCGTCGAGCTTCTCGGCGGAATCCTCGCTGTAGCTGAAGTCGTAGAGGCTGCGGTCGATGTCCGCGACCTCGGTGCGTTGCTTTGCCATGGCGGGCCCCCTTACGCGTCGGCTTCGGGGGTCGCCTGGGCAGCCTCGAAGCGCTCGAAGCCGTGCGCGTCGATGTCGGCGATGAGGTCGGCGGAATCCTCGTGGACGAGGTGTCCCTTCACCATGACGTGCACGCGGTCGACGTCGACGTGCTCCAAGATGCGCGTGTTGTGGGTGATGATGACGAGCGTGCCGTCGCAGGTGCGGCGGTATTCCTCGATGCCGCGGGAAACCACGCCGAGCGCGTCGACGTCGAGGCCCGAGTCGGTCTCGTCGAGGATGGCGAGCTTCGGCTTCAGAAGAAGGAGCTGCAGCATCTCGAGCTTCTTCTTCTCGCCGCCCGAGAAGCCCACGCCCAGCTCGCGATCGAGGTAGGCCGGGTCGAAGTCGAGGCTTTCGGCCAGCTCGCGCACGTGCTTGCGGAACTGCTTGCCCTTCATGTTGAAGCCCTCGCGGCCTTCGACCGTGGCGCGCAGGAAGCTCGACAGCGGCACGCCCGGGATCTCGACCGGAGCCTGGAAGCTCAGGAAAAGACCCGCGCGCGAGCGCTTGTCAGGGGAGGATTCGGTGATATCCTGTCCATTGAACTCGATCG
>CAKTSW010000185.1 GCA_934613165.1 uncultured Ellagibacter sp. | reverse complement strand
CATCGAGCCACCCGAGAGCCCGATTTCCACACCGGAAACCTACAAGGAATTCCCGATCATCCTTTCGGGAGGCGGTCGTTCCTTCGAGTTCTTCCACTCCGAGCATCGTCAGTTGCCGACAGCACGCGAGTTCCATCCCTGGCCGCTCGTCATGGTGAGCCCGGAAGATTGCAAGAGATACGGTGTGCACGACGGCGATTGGATCTGGGTCGAGAACAGCCGCGGCGCTCGCTTCAAGCAGAAGGTAAAAGAGACCATCGAAGTTATGCCAGGCCGCATCCATGCGGAACATGGCTGGTGGTTCCCCGAGCAAGACGGCGCCGAGCCTAATTTCTACGGAACCTACGATTCCAACCTCAACAATATGACCGAGGCTTTCCGCACCGGCCAAGGCGGTATCGGCAGCGCCATCAAAAGCATGCTCTGCAAGATTTATCCGGTAAAGGAAGGCGACATCATGCCCCACGACGTCATCGCCGAGAAGGGAGACTTCGCCGAATACGAGCCGGGCAAGCCCTACGAGCCAGTCGAAAAACCCGTCGTCACCGTTGTCAAATAAAGGAAAGGGGAACCGATGAAAGGCATTCTCATCAACTACGAGTACTGCACCGGCTGCCATTCCTGCGAAGTAGCGTGCCGCAACGAGCTCGGACTCAAGAAAGGCGAATTTGGAATCAAGCTTACCGAAGTCGGTCCATACAAATACGAGACGAGGGTCAACGCCGATACCCCATACGAATGGGTGTACAACCCCACCGTCACCAAAGCCTGCAACCTTTGCGAAGAACGCACCGCAAAAGGAAAGATGCCTTCCTGCGTTCAGGCTTGCCAAGCATGGTGCATGTATTACGGCGAAGTAGAAGACCTGGCTAAACGCATGGACGGCAAAACGCGCTGGGCGCTTTACACGCCCGTTCAGGGCGACGCCCGCGGAACGAGCTGGGAAATCGGGGGAAATGTCGATTTCCCCGACGAGACCGCAAGCACCCCGGCGAAAACCGTCGAGAGGAAAGCAGATAAAGCGTCCATCGAAAGCAGTTACCACGAAACCCGTGGCGCCATGGAAATCAACGTAACGTTCCGAGGGGCAGAAAAGCTCACCGAATTCGTTTCGCAACACGCGGCCATCGACGAGGAAACCGCCAAAGCTCAACTTGCCGATCAGATCCTCGCGGATGAGAAAGTCGGCAAGTACACCCTCGCGGCAACCGATGCCATCGACGGAGTCGAACACGAGCTGAAGTACATGGGAATCTGCATGTCCTACGACGCACAAGGCACTCAGCTTGGCGGTGGAAAAGCGTACCTCGACAAGGGTCAGGACGTCGCACGAAAGGATATCACCATCGTTTTCTAGGAAAGCGCTCTGGACCTTGTTTCAAGCCGCCTCCCCGCCTCCCTCGGCAGCTTGGAACGAATCCCCGAACCCCTCCGAAGGTCCACGACGCGCAACGCAAGGGCATGGAATCCGAGTCGTCGAATTCCATGCCCTTTTCAACCGCTGTGTGCTACCATAGGAATCAGCAAAGCCCGTTAGCCGTTAATATTCCACGGGCAGCGCAAATAGTTTCAGTAAATTGCCCAGTTGTCGCTGGGCTTTTTACTTATCCGACGCTATCCGTCTGTACCGCTTATATTCTCGCAATAACGCCAAAACGGAACGAGCCGTGTTGGCGATTCTCGAAACAAGTCCGAGGACAAACAAGATTTCGCTCATAGGCAGCACCTCCCCTCATTCAGAATGGGAGCACTGCCCGCAGTCGGACTTTGCTGACCTCGATATTGTATCAGGGCGATAAGACGATAAGGGAAAAGGAGCGGAAACTAACCGTTCGTTCCCATTAGCCGCTTCGCCCGTTCCCCGGCCATAATCACCGCACCGCGCAAACAGCGAGTTGCATCATGCAATAAGCTTTCTAGATGTCAGTGAACACAAGAAGACGGCGGATTCTAGTCTCCAGTACGTTTCGGCCTTTTTGGAAGAGTCAGATTCTCTATAACACCTCGATCGGGAATACCTGCTGGCGGCGGTAAAGGAGCCCCGCATTCGACGCACGCGAGAACGCCCAATCCGTTGACATGACCACATGAAGCGCAGGTGCCCGGCTCTATCTTTCCAAAGCATTTTCCGCAACGCGTGCAGGGATAGCACATTTTCGCCATTCTCCTTCCCCGAATGAGCCTGTAAGCTCGAATACCCAGCGCAAAGGCCGGGTATTCGAACAAATCGGTTTTCTAAAACTACTTGAGGTTGGGCACGCCGGGGGCACCAGGGGCTTTCGGGGCTCCCGGAGCGCCGGGGGCAGAAGGCGTTCCGGGTGCCCCCGGTGCCCCTGGAACACCCGCAGGAGCACCGGGGGCACCCGGCATCGCTGGACCAGTAGGAAGAGTCTCGCCGCATTGAGGACACGCGATGGCAGATGCGGGCGCTTTGGCCCCGCATTTCGGGCAGGTTTTCTCGACTTCAACGGCTGCTGGTCTGAAGCACATATCGTCATCCTTTCGTTTGGTTCCATGCTCGCAATTGAGCCTAACGGGCAGCGAGCAGCAATCTCGCTGCAATCAAACCATATCGAAAGAGCAGCGAAGATGAATCGGGCTTAAACCCTTATTCCAGGTCAAAGCCTAAGACCTTAATGCTACTGTTGGAAGTCAACCTCCGTCTATCGTGAAAGCGAGCCGTTTTCTGTGGCGTTCACCATCATCTGGGCCATGGTGGCGCGGTCGACGATGGAATCGGGCCTCACGTAGCGCGTGCCGTTCTCGTCCACGCCGTTCATCACGCCCTCGTTTAGGCACCACGCGATGGAGTCGGCCGCCCATTCGCGGACGTCCGCCGCGTCGGGCATGGCGTCGAGCTTGCCATGGCTCTCGTTTTCGGGCTTCGCACCGGAGAACTCAGCCGCCGCGTTAGCGATTATGACGCAGAGTTGCGACCGCGGGATCTCCGCATCGGGATCGAAGCGGGTCACCCCGTCCTCCCCCACGACACCGTGGATGACGCCCCTCTCGACAGCCCAGTTCGCAGCCTCGGTGTAGAACGCGCCGTCGGCGACGTCTTCCATCTTCGTGCGGTTCTTCGCCTGCGACTGCACGTAGTTCCGCGATTCCGTCGGCATGAAGTAGCGCCAGAGGATCGTCGCGGCCTGCGCGCGCGTAAGGGAATCGCCAGGCCCGAACGTCCCATTGCCATAACCGGTCATAAGACCGTCGGCCGACGCGCTGAAAACGGCCCCATAGTACCAGGCGTCGGCGGAAACGTCGGAATACGGCGAGGCCGTCGAGTACTGCACCATCATCGACGCCTTCTCACCGTGATGCCCCACGCGGTAGGAAACCTGGATGCGATACGTGCCCGCCGGCAGCGTCTCGACCTGCGTGAACGAGCAATCGTCGTTCTTGAAGCTGTAGTAGACGTCCTTCTGCAGGACGACGTCGCCTTCGGCATCGACAACTTCGATATGGAAGTAGTTGTGTGTGCAAGGAAGGTCCCAATAATAGCTGAACCGAACCGGGCCATCCTTCGGCACCTTGATGCTGTAGGAGTACCCGAGCACATCGTCGTCGAACTGCGCCTCCTTGTACACGCCCTCGCCGAGAGCTTCCTCCTTGAACCCGGTGTTGTACGTGTCGCGCGACAACGTGCCGTCGGACATGCGCGCGTACCAGGTCAAGCTACCGCCGTAATCCTTCTTGCGGCTCTTCGTCCACGTGGCGTTGCCCGACGGATAGATCGCCTTCGCGGTCACATCGGCGAAGGCCGTCGACGAGATGGTCGGGGCGTTGCCGAAGAATTCGATCTGCCCCAGCGCGTCACATCCTTCGAACGCGCCACCTGCGATTTCGTCGACCGAAGCGGGGATGTCGAGCCCTGCGGCGAAAGCGCGGGCGCAGTTGCGGAACGCGTTCCGGTTGATCTTCTTGACGCCCGAGAGCGAAGGCAGCGACGCAAGCAAGCTGCACCCGTCGAACGCTCCGTCCATGATTTCGTCGACGCCGCCGAACGTGTCGACGCTCTTAAGGTTCACGCACGAGCGAAACGCCTGCCGACCGAGCGACGAAAGGCTGGAGGAAAGGGACGCCGACACGAGCTCGGTGCAGAACGCGAACGCTTGGTCTCCCACCGTGGTGACGGAATCGGGAAGCACAAGCGAGGTGAGGCCGCTGTAGGAGAACGCGAGGCCGCCGATCGAGGTGAGCCCG
>CAKTSW010000184.1 GCA_934613165.1 uncultured Ellagibacter sp. | reverse complement strand
CCTCACGCTTATCAGGCGTGCGCTCTAACCAACTGAGCTACGGGCCCTCGAAAAAGTGCTCAATTATAATAACCCGCAGCCATATATCCGTCAACCCTTTTCTGATAAAATTTTTAGAAATTTGCAACGCAAAGGAGCACCGATGATTCCCTTGAAGGTTCTCACGCTTATCGTCACCAATCCGAACCACCCGGCGGCACTCGTTTTGCAGCCAATCGAGGAAACACCTGGCAACAAGTCGCGCGTTGTTCCCATCTGGGTCGGCCCCGCCGAGGCGATGCAGCTCGCCATAGCGGTCGAGCAGGTGAAAACGCCACGGCCGATGACGCACGACCTTATGCTCGATGCCGTAACGAACCTCGATGCGAGGATCGATCATGCGGTCATATGCGACGTCAAGGGAACCACCTTCTTCTCGAAGCTTTTCCTGCGCCAGGGCGAGCGTTTGATCGACCTTGACGCGCGCCCAAGCGACGCCATCGCGCTCGCCGTAAGGCAGGACGCGCCGCTTTACATCGAGGAGAGCGCGCTCGAGAAGGGCAGCTTCCCCTACATCGTCCGCGAGAACGCGACCGACGCCGAGCTCAAGGAGTTCCACAACTTCATCGAGAACATCGCGCCCGAGGATTTCGAGGAATAACTCAACCGAAAAGCAATCGGGAAACGAGAAGGGGGCTTGCAACGTCCATCGTCGCAAGCCCCCTTCTCGTTATAAAGGTGGGCGCGCTTCAATGCCGCGCGCCCACCCCTTCGCGTTAGTCCAGATCCTCCTCGCCGAGTTCGACGTTCTCGTCGAGTTCGGGCGTGTCGGCACTGTCCTCGGCGGAATCGCCCTTCGACGAGCGCTTTTTCTTGCCGGTGCTCGAAATGGCGACCGCGGTCACACGATCCTTATCGGCCACATTCATGACGCGAACGCCCTGCGTGGAACGTCCCAGCTCGGAGATTCCGCTCACCGGCGTGCGCACGACGACGCCTTCTTCCGAGATGATCATGATCTCGTCGTCGGGACGCACGATCTTCATGCCCGAAAGCAGGCCCTTCTTCTGCGTCATCGTGATCGTGAACACGCCCTGGCCGCCGCGATGGTGCTCGGGGTACTCGTCGATCGAGGTGCGCTTGCCGTACCCCTTCTCGGTAATCACGAACAGATCCGTGCCCGGCGTGGCGATTTCCATGCCGAGAACGCGTGCATCGGGGGGCACCGTCATGCCGCGCACGCCCATGGTGTCGCGCCCCATGGCGCGGACCTCGGACTCGCCCCACATGATCGCCTTGCCGGCGGACGACACCATGATGACCTTCTCGCCGGCCGCCACGCGACGCACCGAGATAAGCTGGTCTCCTTCCTTCAGGTTGATCGCGATAAGGCCGTCGCGGCGCGTGCGGTCGTACTGGTCCATCGACGTCTTCTTCACCATGCCCTGCTCGGTCGCGAACATAAGGAACTCGGATTCGGGGAAGTCCTTCGTCGCGATGACGGCGGAAATCGTCTCGCCCTTCTGCAGCGGAAGCAGGTTCACGACCGCCGTGCCGCGCGCATGGCGCGAAGCCTCGGGGATTTCGTACACCTTCAGGCGATACACCTTGCCGGCCGTGGAGAAGAAGAGCATGTACGAATGCGTCGAGGCCACGAACAGGTGCTCCACGTAGTCGCTGTCTTTCAGGCTCACGCCCTGCATGCCCTTGCCGCCGCGCTTCTGCTGGCGATACGTCGAGACGGGCAGGCGCTTGATGTAGCCGGCCTTCGTCATAGTGACGACCATGTTCTCCTCGGCGATGAGGTCCTCGACGTCGATTTCCTTTGCCGCGGCGGTGAGCTGCGTCTTACGGGGCGAGCCGAACTTCTTCTCGATTTCCTTCAGCTCGTCTTTGATGATCTGCTTGAGCAGCCCCTCGTCCTCGAGCACGCGCTTGTAATAGGCGATCTTTTCGCGAAGGTCGGCCAATTCCTGTTCGATCTTCTCGCGCTCCAGTCCGGTAAGGCGGCGCAGGCGCATTTCGAGGATGGCGTCGGTCTGCTTCTTCGTCAAACCGAAGCGCTCGGTGAGGCGCTCTCCCGCTTCCTTGTCGGTTTGCGACGAGCGGATGATGTGGATGACCTCGTCGATGTTGTCGAGCGCGATGATGTACCCGTCGAGGATATGGGCGCGCTCTTCGGCCTTTTTCAGCTCGAAGCGCGTACGACGCTCGATGACGTCCTTCTGATGCTCGATGTAGTAGAACAGCATTTCCTTGAGCGACAGCACGCGGGGAACGCCGTCGACAAGCGCGAGCATGATCACGCCGAAGCCGACCTGCAGCTGCGTGTGCTTGTACAGCTTGTTCAGGACGACCTGGGGAAGCGCGTTTTGCTTCAGGTCGATGACGATGTCGATGCCGTGACGGTCGGCGGCGTCGTGGATGTTCGAGATCTCGGGCAGCTTCTTGTCGCGTACGAGCTCGCCGAGCTTCTCGAGCAAACGCTTGCGGTTCACCTGGTAGGGAATCTCGGTGACGACGATGGCCGACTTGCCGTTTTTACGCTCTTCGATCTTGCACTTCGCGCGCACCGTGAGCGAACCGCGGCCCGTTTCGTAGGCGTCGATGATGCCCTTCTTGCCCATGATGATGCCGCCGGTCGGGAAATCGGGGCCGGGAAGCACGGTCATGAGCTCTTCGGTGGTCACGTTCGGGTTGTCGAGCATCATGCACGTCGCGTCGATAGTTTCCCCGAGGTTGTGCGGCGGGATGTTCGTCGCCATGCCGACGGCGATGCCGTTCGAGCCGTTGACCAGCAGGTTCGGGAAACGAGCCGGCAGAACCTTCGGTTCCTCGAGGCTTTCGTCGTAGTTGGGCTGGAAGTCGACGGTTTCCTTGTCGAGGTCGCGCAGAAGCTCCATCGCGGCCTTGTCGAGACGCGCCTCGGTGTAGCGCATCGCAGCTGCGGAGTCGCCGTCGATCGAGCCGAAGTTGCCGTGGCCGTCGACAAGAGGCACGCGCATCGAGAACGGCTGTGCCAGGCGAACCATCGTGTCGTAGACCGCGGAGTCGCCGTGCGGATGGTACTTGCCGATGACGTCGCCGACGGTACGCGCCGACTTCATGTGCGGGCGGTTCGGCGTGTAGCCGGACTCGTTCATTGCGTACAGAATGCGGCGATGGACGGGCTTCAGGCCGTCGCGAACGTCGGGCAAAGCGCGCGAGACGATGACGCTCATGGAATACTCCAGGAACGACGCCTGCATCTCTTTGCCCAGGTAGGCGCTGCGAACGATCGTGCCCTCGCCGCCGTTGGCGCCTTCGATGATGGCACCGTGAGCGCTCGGCATGTCGACGAGCATGGACTGCGCCAGCTGCTCTTCCGACACCGCGGACCCGATGGCCGGCTTCGGCTGTTCTTCTTCGCCGTCGGTCTCTTCGTCCGCGTCGGCTTCGTTTAACGCGTCTTCCTCAGCGCGGTCGAGCATCTCGTTGAACGCGTCGTCGCGCTCGGGAGCGCCGCCCTCGCCCGACGATTCGAATTCGTTGTTGTCTGCCACTTACGTCTCCTAAATGTCGAGGAAGCGGACGTCGCGGGCGTGCTTCTGGATGAATTCCTTGCGGGGCTCCACCTGATCGCCCATAAGCTCGCTCACCGTGCGCTCGGCCTCGGCCGCGTCGTCGATGTTCACCTGCAGAAGCGTCCTCGTTGCCGGCTCCATCGTGGTTTCCCACAGCTGGTCGGGGTCCATCTCGCCAAGGCCCTTGTAACGCTGGACGTCGTACTTCTCCGACCCGCCCATTTCGGCAAGCGTTTCGGAAAGCGCGTTCTCGTCGTAGATGTAGCGTTCGATCTTGGTCGAGCGCGTGTTCTTCTTCTTAACGCCGAAAATCGGCGGGCATGCGATGTAGATGTAGCCGCGGTTGATAAGCTCCGGCATATAGCGGTAGAAGAACGTGAGCAGAAGGATGCGGATGTGCGCACCGTCGACGTCGGCATCGGTCATGATGATGATGCGGTGGTAGCGCGCCTGGTCGGCGTTGAAGTCGTCGCCGATGTTCGTGCCGATCGCCGTGATGAGCGAGCTGATTGTGTCGCTCGAAAGCGAGCGATGCAAGCCCGCGCGTTCCACGTTCAGAATCTTGCCGCGAAGGGGCAGGATCGCCTGGGTCTTGCGGTCGCGCGCCTGCTTGGCGCTGCCACCTGCGGAATCGCCCTCTACAATGAAGATTTCGGACTCTTCGGC
>CAKTSW010000183.1 GCA_934613165.1 uncultured Ellagibacter sp. | reverse complement strand
ATGATCACGCGCATGAAGCTGTTCGGGTCGGACGCCAAGGCGCTCTACGACCTCGACCAGGAAAACGCCGCGCGCACGTACGCGGTTCCCACGCCGCTCGCGACGGCGTAACGAGCACGCGTCCGCGCCAGGCGCGCATTGCGGAAAGCGAACGGGCCCGAATCCTCGATGGGATTCGGGCCCGTTTTCGTTCGCGCGGCACGTGTTCGCGCCTGCGTTTCGCCGCTTCGCCTAGCGGTCGGACCTGCCGCGCTCGCTCGTGCCGTTCGCGTCGGGGGAAGACCCGTCGCTCGGCGCCTCCTGCGAGGGCGAGCCCGTCTGCTGGCCGAGGGGTTCGCCTTGCTGCCCGTAAGGGTTCTGCTGCCCATAGGGGGACTGCCCGTACGGGGAGTCGGGATTGCTCGAGGGCTGCTGCGGCGTGTACCCGTACGGCTGCTGCTGGCCGTAGCCGTAGGGCTGCTGGGCGTTGTACCCGTAAGGCTGGCCGTAGCCGTACGGAGGCTGGCCGTTGTAGCCTGCGGGCGGCTGCTCGACGGGCGCCTTCTTCAGGCGGTTGAGGTAAACCGCCGAGATGATGAGCAGCGCCATGGTGATGAGGTTGCCCATGAGAAGCGAGGCTGTGGCGCCGACGATCGCCCAGACGAAAGTCATGTTGATCTTCTCGCGGCGTGCGCAGTTGCGGATGCCGAGGATGCCCGAAACAAGCGGCACGGCCGACCCGATAAGGCACCATATAAGGGCGAATACGCCCAACCCGAGGACGACGCCGAGGAGGGAGGAGACATCGGTTCCGCTTAGCGCCTGGTAATAAGCGTAGTCGTCGTCGAAGTAGTTCGTGTTGCCCTGAGCGGTTTCTTGCAGCTCATGGCTCAGTTCGGATACGAAAGAGGGGTCGTTCGTAACCACGCCGAAGGCGGCGAGGCAGGCGAAGCCGAGGATCACGGCGAGGATGCTCAGCGCCGACAGAACGACGACGGCGATGCTTAATCCGCGCACGGTTTTCGCGTCGGAACTCATGGGGAACTCTCCTTTCGGGAAACGTTTGCGTTGCCAAGTATACTATGGCCGTAAGGTCGCGCCTGCAGCGCTTCCGTGCCCATTGCGCAACGTTTTGGCAACGTGCGCGGGGCGGGCTCGCCTTAGCGCTTCAAGGCCGGAATCTAGGAGAAGGGGAATGCATGCAAGACTTCGAATTCATGTCGCCGACCCAATTCGTGTTCGGACGCGCCGCCGAGAAGAAGGTGGGCGCGAAGCTCGCCGAGCGGGGCGCGCATAAAGTGCTCGTCCACTTCGGCGGCCACAGCGCGCGCAAAAGCGGGCTGCTCGATCGCGTGTGCGCATCGCTCGACGATGCGGGCATCGAGCACGTGGAGCTCGGCGGCGTGCGGCCGAACCCCGAGATCACGCTGGTGCGCGAGGGCGTCGCGCTCTGCAAGAAGGAAGGCGTCGACTGGATTTTGGCCGTCGGCGGCGGGTCGGTCATCGACTCGGCGAAGGCGATCGCGAACGGCGCCTGCATCGAAGAGGACGTGTGGGAGCTTTTCACGACGAAGAAGCCGAACCCCACCGTGCTTCCCATCGCCGTGGTGCTCACCATTCCTGCGGCGGGCAGCGAGGCGTCGAAGAACACCGTGGTGAGCAACGACGAGCTCGGCATGAAGACCGGCTACGGCAACGAGCACCAGCGTCCGAAGCTCGCGTTCATGAACCCTGAGCTCACCTTCACGTTGCCGCCTTTCCAAACGGCGGCCGGCATCACCGACATGTTCTGCCACCTGCTCGAACGCTTCTTCGACGACGTGGGGGCGGTTCCCGTGACGGACAATCTGAACCTCTCGCTCATGAAGACGGTGCGCGCCGAGGCCCCGCGCGTGCTTGCGAACCCGAACGACTACGAGGCGCGCGCGAACATCATGTGGGCGGGCATGCTCTGCCATCAGGGGCTTGCCGGCGTGGGGCGCCACGAGGACTGGGCAACCCACGCGCTCGAGCACGAGCTTTCGGCGTACGACACCTCGATCACGCACGGGGCGGGGCTCGCGTGCATGTTCCCGGCCTGGATGGAATACACCCACAAGGAAAACCCCGGTCGTCTTGCCTACTACGGGCGCGAGGTGTTCGGGCTTGCGCCCACGGGCGACGTCTGCGCCGATGCCCTTGCGGCTGCCGGGGAAACGCGCCGCTTCTTCGCGTCGCTCGGCATGCCGACGAGCTTGACCGAGCTCGGCATCGGCAAGGACAAGATCGACGATGCCATCAAGAAGATGATCCCCACGCTGCGCAAGAACAAAGGCGACGTATTCGGCAGCTTCAAGAAGCTCACGATGGAAGACGCCGAGGCGATCTACCGCTTGGCGTTGTAACCGTTGGCGGCGGCGTGCGTCTTCCTCGGCGCGCGCCGCTTGCTAGTCGGCGATGAGCGAGTTCACGACCGACGACACGATGCTGATGACAATCGAGGCGACGATCGCCGACAGGAAGCTGACGATCTCGATGCCCGTGCCGAAGAGCCCCTGCGTGAGGGTGGAAGCCAAGCAGAGGAGAAGCGCGTTCACCACGAGGTAGAAGACGCCGAGCGTGAGGAACGTGATCGGCAGGCTTAAGATCTGCAGGATGGGCTTCACGCCGATGTTCACGAGCGACAGCACGAGCGCGAACAAGGCGACGGCGATCCAGGCGCTCTGCCCGCCGATGACCTCGATGCCGGGGACGATCCATGCGGCGGCCGCCACGGCCACGGCGGTTGCGAGCCAACGTGCGATGAAATTCATAGGTGCCTTTCTTTTCTAGCCAAGATCCGCTTCGCCGCCGGGCTCGCTTGCGCGGGCGCGGCGTTCTTCAAGGGAAAGAAGCGTCCTTGCGATGTCGTCGATGTTGAAGGGCTTCGCGACGTGGGCGTCCATGCCCGCGTCGAGCGCCGCCGCCACGTCCTCGGCGTAGGCGTTCGCGGTAACGGCGAGGACGATGATGCGCGGGGCGTCCTTTCGGGGGAGCGCCCGGATCGCGCGGGTGGCGGCGTACCCGTCCATGACGGGCATCATAACATCCATGAACACGGCGTCGAAGGTGCCGGGCGGATTATCGGAAAACGCACGCACGGCCGCCTCTCCGTCGCCCACGCACGAAACCTCGCCGCCGCGCGCCTTGATGAACTCGGCCAAGATGCGCTGGTTGATCACGTTGTCCTCGGCGATAAGGAAGCGCTTGCCCGAAAACGCGCGGGCGAGGCTGCGGGTGCGTTCCCGTTCGCCGTCGGTGAGCTGCGTGGGACGTTTTGCCTGGTCGTTGGCGCTGTCCGCACGACTCCACGCGTTGCCCCCGGCGCCTTTTCCGCCGCTTGAGAAGGGGATGAGGGGTTCCTCCTTGGGAAGTTCCAGCTCGACCGTGAACGTGGTGCCGCGCCCTTCCTCGCTTTCCACGGCGATGGTGCCGCCCATCGCGTCGACGATGGCTTTCGTGATGGTCATGCCGAGCCCCGTGCCCGTGATGTTTCTCGCGACGACGCGCTCGTCGCGCGCGAACGGCTGGAAGATCTGCTCGGCGAATTCGGGGGACATCCCTATCCCTGAGTCGGCGACGACGATTTGAAGCCGCGCGAAATGGGGGTTCAAAGGCGGGATCTCGCGTATGGTGAAGTCGACGGTGCCGCCTTCGGGCGTGTACTTCACCGCGTTCGACAACAGGTTCAGCATGATCTGCCGCCCGCGCAGCTCGTCGGCGGAAAGGAGGCGATGCTCCACGTCCGCGGTGTCGACGGTGAGGGCGATGCCCTTCTTCGCGGCCTCGGGCTCGATGATCGAGAGCACGCTTTCGACGGTGTCGTCGATGCAACAGCGCGTCTCGCGCAGATCGATTTCCCCGCTTTCGATCTTGGAGACGTCGAGCACGTCGTTCACGAGCCCGAGGAGGTGCTCGCTCGACGCCTCGATGGTGCGCAGGCATTCCTGCGTCTTCGCTTGGTCGTCGGGGTTTTCCTGGGCGATCCGCGTCATGCCGATGACGGCGTTTATGGGCGTGCGGATGTCGTGCGACATGTTGGCGAGAAAGCTGCTCTTCGCGGCGTTCGCCGATTTCGCCAGCTCAAGGGCCTGTTTAAGGTGGTTGGCGTACTTCGCGTCGATGCGCCGGCGGTTGTTGCTCGCAACCGCCGCGATGATCGCGCCCCCGAGCAGCACGAACACGAACGCCATGACGGCCACGGTGGTTGCCTGGACGGCGTTGAC
>CAKTSW010000182.1 GCA_934613165.1 uncultured Ellagibacter sp. | reverse complement strand
ATGACATGCAGCCCGCGGTTGAGCACTTCCATGTAGCTAATCGACTCGAAGCGCTTCGCGTCGGGGTTCGCCTTCGGGTCGCTGTCGTAGACGCCGTCGACCTTGGTGGCCTTCATGAGGCAGTCGACGTCGAGCTCGCATGCGCGCAGGGCCGCCGTCGTGTCCGTGGTGAAGTAGGGGTTGCCGGTGCCGGCGGCGAGAATGACCACGCGGCCCTTTTCCATATGGCGGATGGCGCGACGACGGATGTAGGGCTCGGAGACCTCCTGCATGTTGATGGCGCTCTGCACGCGCGAGATCACGCCGTGGCGCTCGAAGGAGTCCTGCAAGGCAAGCGCGTTCATCACCGTGGCGAGCATGCCGATGTAGTCCGCCTGCGCGCGGTCCATGCCCTCGGTCGCCCCCGAGACGCCGCGGAAGATGTTGCCGCCGCCCACGACCACCGCGAGCTGCACGCCGTCATGCACGATTTCCGCGATCTGATCGGCCAGGTCGTCGACGACCTTCGGGTCGATGCCGTAGCCCAAATCGCCCGCGAGGGCTTCGCCGGAAAGCTTCAGGAGCACGCGCTTGTACTTGTAATCGTTCGCCATTAAGACCCCTATCGTCTGCGTCCTTTTACTCGTTCCGACCTATATTAACCGAAACGGCCCTGTCGCAAGCGCGCAGCCCGGCAACTGCACGCCATCTCCGTTAGGAAGAGAACTGCCCCGATAAGCACCCCGAACGCGAAGGAGGCCTCCGAAGCGCGTGCGCCCCGAAGGCCTCCTCCAAGGAAAGAAAAATGAAAAAGAGGTTGCGAGCCCGAAGGGATTGCGGGCCCGACCGGAAACGAGTCGCCCGAAAGGAAAGGGAGAAGGACGGCTCGCCTCCGACCGGGCCGCACGGAAGACGTGCGGCCCGCGCTCGCTTTAGGCGGCCTGCGAACCGGTTCCGCTCTGCGCGCTGGCGCCGCTGCCCGAGCGCCCGCCCGAGTTGCCGAGCCCGTACTGGCGCAGGATGTCCTCAAGACTCGACGAGCCCGACCCGTTCTGCGTCGACCCCTGCGAGCTCGCGCTTGCCTGGGAGCTCTCGTCGGAACCGAGCGTCACCTGGATGTCCTGGCTCTGGCCGTCGCGGTTCACCGTGACGGTGGCCGAATCGCCCGGGTTCTTCGAACGGACCGCCAGCATAAGGTCGCTCGCCGAGGTGACCTTGGTGCCGTCGAACGCGGTGATGATGTCGCCCACCTCGATGCCCGCGGAGTCGGCGCCCGAGCCGCTGCTCACGGCGGAGACGTAGGCGCCCTCGTCGACCGAGAAGCCGTAGCGCTTCGCGATCTGCGAGTTGATGGTCGAAAGCGACACGCCGAGCTGCGCGTGCGTCGGGGTCTTGCCCTCGATGATCTGCTGCGCCAAGTTCACCGCGTAGTTCACCGGGATGGCGAAGCCGACGCCCGAGTAGTTGCCGGAATACGAGGTGATCAGCGTGTTGATGCCGATGAGCTTGCCGTCGGAATCGACGAGCGCGCCACCGGAGTTGCCGGGGTTGATGGCCGCGTCGGTCTGGATCATGTTGGTGTAGACGGTCGTGGTGCCGGAGCTCTGGCCGTACTGGTCGGAGCTCGAAGAGCTGTCCATCACCTGCGAACGGTTGGTCGCGGAGACGATGCCGGTCGCGACCGACTGCTCAAGGCCGAACGGGCTGCCGATGGACATGACCCACTCGCCCACCGTCAGGTTGTCCGAATCGCCCAGCTCGATGGCGGTAAGCCCGCTCGCGTCCTTCGCCTTGACGACGGCGATGTCGGAACTCGGGTCGGAGCCGATGATGTCGGCGTCGTACTCCTCGCCGTCGATCGTCACCTTCAGCGCATCGGCGCCCTCGATGACGTGGTAGTTCGTGATGATGTAGCCGTCTTCGGAAAGGACCACGCCGCTGCCGAGGGAGGTTTCGGTAAGCGAGCTCGACGTGTTCGGCCCGTAGTAGCCGCTCGACTGGTTGGTATACACGTCGATCGCGACGACGGAGGGCAGGCACTTCTGCGACACGCTTTCCGCAAGCGTCGTGTCGTCGTCGGCGCTGCCGGTGGTCGCGGTGGAGGTCGTCGACCCGAGCACGGTCGTCGCGCCTGAAGGGGACCCTGTCATCACCGCATTGAACGCCGAGAACCCGCCGATCACGAGCACGCACGCAACGGCCGCGCCCGCGAACGCGATACCGAACGTCTTCGCCCCGCCGTGGTTCTTCGGCGCATGGGACGCCGCCGCGGAACCGGAAGCCGCGACGTGCGGGTTCACCGGCTGGGTCGCGCCCTGACCGTAGTAGGCGCCGGGCGCCTGCTGCCCCACGTTCGGCGCCGTGGCGTTAGAACCGGCATTGCCGCCGGGGCCGGTTCCCGTATAGTGGTAGAAGGAATCAGGGGGCACGGGCGCGTCGTTTCTGCCGGCGCCCTGCCCACCTGCATCGTTGTTATCGTATTCGCTCATGGTTCACGCTCCTTTTGGCCCTTGACGGGTTGACGAGCAAACCTTAGCACGCGAAAAGGGGCGCCCGTTCGCGGGCGCCCCAATCGTCACCATTGCGTCACGGAGATACACCCACAGGTGTACGCTCGCCGGCTTTAAGCGCCCTACCCTTCGAGGTACTGCCGCAGAAACGCGCGGGTGCGGTCCTGCTTGGGGTTGTTCACAAGCTCGGCCGCGGGGCCTTCCTCCACGACCATGCCGCCGTCCATGAACACGATGCGGTCGGCCACGTCGCGCGCGAAGGACATCTCGTGCGTGACGATGACCATGGTCATATGCTCGGCTGCCAAGTCGCGGATGACCTTGAGCACGTCGCGGGTGAGCTCGGGGTCAAGCGCGCTTGTGGGCTCGTCGAAGAAGAGCACCTCGGGGTTCAGGCACAGCGCGCGGGCGATGGCGACGCGCTGCTGCTGGCCGCCCGAAAGCTCGCAGGGCACCATGTTCTCCTTGCCCGCGAGCCCCATCTTCGCGAGCAGCTCCTCGCCGTGCTTCATGACTTCCTCGCGCGGGCGCTTCTGCACGCAAAGCGGCGCGTCGGTCACGTTCTTGATGACGGAATAGTGCGGGAAAAGGTTGAAGTTCTGGAACACGAGCCCGAAACGGGCCTTCGCCTGCTTCACGACGTCCTTGCCGCCGTAGACGGCGTTCCCCACACCGTCGTCGCGCGCCACGGACACGTCTCCATAGGAAAGCGAGCCCCCGTCGAGCGTTTCAAGGAGCGTCATGCAGCGCAGAAGCGTCGACTTGCCGCCGCCCGACGGGCCGATGATAGCCACGACCTCGCCTTTGCGCACCTCAAGCGAGATGTCCTTGAGCACTTGGTTGTCGCCGAAGCTCTTCTTGGCGTGGTCGAGCTTCACGAGCACGTTGTCGCTAGTCATGGTAGTAATTCATCCTCTTCTCGATACGGCCGAGCACGATCTCCACGATGAAGTTGAACACCCAGTAGAACACTGCGGCGAACACGAACGGCAGCATGCTCACCTGGGAGGCGACAAGCGCCTTGGCGGTCGAGAACATCTCGGCGACGCCGATGGCGAACGCGAGCGAGGTGTCCTTCACGAGCGTGATGACCTCGTTGCCGATCGCCGGCAGGATCCTCTTCACCACCTGGGGAAGCACGATCTTCATGAACGTCTGGCTGCGCGAGTAGCCGAGCACCTGCGCCGCCTCGTACTGGCCGCGCGGGATGGACTGGATGCCGCTACGGTAGATTTCGGCGAAATAGGCGGCGTAGTTGATGATGAACGCGATGATCGTCGCCGAGAACTTCGATTCGGGGGTAAGCGAGATGCCGAAAAGGTAGTACGGCGCGAAGTAGATGAAGAACATCTGCAGCATGAGCGGCGTTCCGCGCATGACCGAGATGTAGAACTTCATGAGCCACGCGAGCGGCTTCACCCTGCTCATGCGGGCGAGCGCGACCACCACGCCGAGCGGCAGGGAACCCACAAGCGTGAGGAAGAAAATTTGCAGGGTGACGACGAACCCCTGCCCGAGCATGGAAAGCATGGTTCCGATTTCCACGGCAGCCCTCTTTCTTCATAACAGCGCGGATCGCGGGCAAGGTTGCCCCGCCCGCGATCCGCATGTCGAAACGTGTTCCGTCGGCGATTCTACCAGGCCGCCCGTACATGCCGCCCGGCGTTCGCCGCCTCTACTTCAAAAGCCAGTTCTCGTAGGACAGCCCGTAGCCCGAGTACTTGTCGCAGAGCGTCTTCACCGTGCCGTC